>JALOPK010000412.1 GCA_025453925.1 Candidatus Eiseniibacteriota bacterium
GATCCGCGAGTTGGGCAACGCGGATCGTTTGCCGGGGGTGCCGGCGGCAAGGAGCAGTGCCCCGAGACTGGCGGCCTGGCCCAGACAGACCGTCGCGATGTCGGGTTTGATGTACTGCATCGTGTCGTAGATCGCCAAACCGGATGTGACGATTCCCCCGGGGGTGTTGATGTACAACGAGATGTCCACATGGGGGTCTTCGGCCTGAAGGAAGAGAAGCTGGGCGATGACGAGATTCGCGATCTGGTCATCGACGGGTGTCCCGATGAACACGATCCGGTCCTTCAGAAGCCGCGAGTAGATATCGTAGGTTCGCTCGATCCTGCCAGTCTGTTCAACGACAAACGGAATGTAGGTCATTGTCCTCTTTACCTTGTTTCGGCCAGCTCGACGTCGGCCTCGTCCTCGACGAATCTCTCCACGTTCGATCGGGTGATTCGCCGGACCAGGGCCTGGAGATCCTCATCATCGAGCTGTTTGAGTGCCTTCTTGGGCGTGATGCCCTGCTCCTGCGCCCGGGCATCGATCGTGGCCTGAAGCTGCTCACGGGTCGCGATGAGCCCCTCTTCGGCGGCGATTGCCTCGGCGACAAGAACTTCCTTCAGACCGTGGCGGATCTGCTCCATATGTCGCTCGGCGAAGAATTGACGATCGAGCAACTCCGCATCGGGTTCCTTGCCGCCGCGCCGGGCCTTCTCGATCAGCGACAGGCGTATATCCTCGACCCGGTCGTCGACCAGCGAGGGCGGCAGATGAATGGTTGCGCTTCGGGTGATCCGCGCCAGCAGCTCGTCTCGCATGGCGGACCGGCCCTGACGGTCCATGATGTCCTCCAGCAATACCCGCACCCTGACCGGCAGTTCCTCCGGGTCCTCGACGCCGAATGCCGCCGCCAGTTCCGCGGGCTCCGGCGGTACGACGCTCATGGCGTCGATGACGGTGACCGAGTACGCCTCACCCTCTTCGGACGGGCGCGGCGACTTCACCAGCGCCCCGCGCTCCGCCGGGAAAACGACGCTCGCCACATCGCCCGCCTTCAGGCCGATCAGCCGGCCGACCAGCTCTGGCGGACTCTGCTCGGGATCGATCTTCACCAGCATGGCCGTGGGGTTTTCCCCCACCAGCGGCACTCCTCCCGGCGCGACCCGCTGGAGCTTGATCCGGGCGGCATCCCCCGCGACCAGAGGCTCCTGCTTCCGCGTCAGAGTGGACAGCTCATCCCGTCGTTCCCGCAGGAACCCCTCGACGTCGCCGTCCGTAACGACGCGTCGCTGAAGCCTGGCCGGCAGGCCCCTGTATTGCGGGAGCTCAAAACGGGGAACGACCTCGACTTCGATCTTGATGGCGACGCGGTTGTCATCAGTCAGGAAGGTGGTGTGGCGGGGAGCTCGCATGAGGGGAAAGTGCTGCTCCTCATCATAGCGATCCAGGAACGCCGAGGCGATCTCCTTGATAAACCCTTCCTCGGCCTCATCGCCGAGTTGGTGGCGCACCATCTCGACGGGCACATGGCCCTTCCTGAACCCGGGCATGGTCATGCCTCGGGCGAAGCCACGGAGGTAGACCGTACGGAGCCGGTCCATCTCTTCGAACGGCAGGGATATCTCCAGCACCCGTCGCCACGGCTCGGGATCACTCTCGGTGATCACGGCCTGGCTGATAGTATCGTCTGAGAGTTTCACGCCTCAACTCCTCGGTGCGCACCCGGACCTGAGCGTCGCTCCTGCCGTACGTGCATGGGTGAGCATATGGACATGCGAGTATCCAATGGACAGTTGGTCAGAAGCAGGCAAGGTATTCCCGAAGGTGCCCCTTCGCCACTTCATCGAGGCGGCGGGGGAGCGTCAGACCAGCCAGCATGGCCGGATCACGGAGCGGCCGCTCCGGTCATCCCCTTCGGATCCGCCGATGCGGGGCGCGGTCGCGGCAGCGGGCGCTTCCTCGACGGCGATGCCGGTGGCCAGGTGACGCCATGCCGTGGCGGACGCATCAAGCTCCGTCGCGGGTGGTCCTCCGTGAATCAGCCTGCCCGGCGCAATCACCGCCAATGCTCTTCCGATCTTCATGCGGTCGCCGGGGCCATCGTTGAGCCCCGGAACGGCGACGGTCTGCACCCAAAGCTCTCCGGTGAACGTGCGGGCAAACCCTGCCAGCGATTCCAGAAGGCGGGTCAGCCGGACCCCTTGGTGGGGAGAGGCGACCGCCCGGTAGGTGCCGGTCGACCCCCCGTCCAGCTTCACGATGACCACCTCGGCGGAATCCAGCCCTGCACGAATGGAACTCCGCGACACCAGCGGTCCGGGTGTCAGCACGGCGATGGGAGAGTTGAACCTGAAACGGAGACGCCGGAGGAAGCTGTGGAACCCCGTCCACAGGAGCGGATCTCCGGGGCCGCCGACCACCAGGTGATCAACGCTCCCGGCCGATTCCACGGCCTCTTCCGCCACTCGCAACGCTCCGGCCACGGGGGTCACGAGACGACGCTTCGTGGTGGGAGCGGTCTCCACCTCGCCGCAGTACACGCAGTGATAGGAACACCGGCCACCGGAGAGGCCTTCGATGGCGACAACCCTGCCCAGGGACCATGAGTCCCTGACGGTCACCGAGAGGTTAACCTCCATGCGTCCGCCCTGCCAGCCGATGGCGGCCGATCACCTCGGGATTCAGGAGGTTCGGCGGCGACTCGCCCTGGAGCATGGCAAGCAGACTGCGGGCCGCCATAGCCGCCATGCGGCCGCGTGTCTCCACCGTGGCCGAACCGACATGGGGAAGGAGCACCGTGTTCGGCAACTGGCAGAGGGCGGGATGCAGCGCGGGCTCCCGTTCATACACGTCGAGCCCTGCCCCGGCAATCCGGCCCGACCGCAACGCTTGCACCAGCGCGGCCTCGTCAATGACCGGTCCCCGGGAGGTGTTGATCAAGAGCGCCGTCGGCTTCATACGGTCCAGAGCGTGGGCATCGATGAGGTGATGCGTCGTCGGTGTCAGCGGCACATGAAGGCTCACGACGTCGCTCTCCTCAAGGAGTCGCTCGAGACTCACGCATGAGGCGCCCAGGCTGTCCATCTCGGGTCTGCCGCGAGTCCCCGCATAGAGGAGCCGCATGCCGAATCCTCCGGCACGTCGCGCCACAGCCGTCCCGATCCTCCCTGCGCCCACGATACCCAGGGTTTTCCCGAAGAGGTCGAAGCCCAGAAGCAGCATCGGCCCC
>JALOPK010000413.1 GCA_025453925.1 Candidatus Eiseniibacteriota bacterium
GCCCGCCGTGGCTGGTCAACAGCGTGTCAAACCGGGCATGGGCTGCCGCTCGATCAGCCAGCACGATCAGGGTGGAGTCGCCGGGGATGAAGACCGGGTTGCGGGCACCGGTCACCGGGTTCACGACCGCGAACCGCTCCCGGCCTTCATCGGTCACGGACATCAGATCGTGCTGCGTCGTGCGTGATCCAATCACGATGTCCCCGGGGAGGAGGCTGTCGCTGAGCGATCCCGCGATGCCGGTGAAGAGCACCTCGTGCGGCGAGAAGTGATCGATGAGCAGGGTCGTGGTCATGGCGGCATTCACCTTGCCGACGCCGGTCTTGGCGAGGACGACATCTGAGCCATCGAGGAGACCAACGGTGAACGGGATGCCCATGACAATCTCTGTTCGCCCGCTGTCGACCAGCGACTGCAGGAACGCCACTTCTTCATCGAAGGCTCCCAGAATGCCCGTGAGCGGCGACTCGGCCAGTGCAGGCGGTACGACGAGGAGGAGAAACAGGAGACTGAGCACTGCGAACAGCTTCATCGATGATCCCTCGTTTCGACATCCACTCAATCGGCTTCCCGCCTCGCGCGAGGAGGTCCGTCGTGCATGATCGGCCGAAGACCAACATTGGCAGGGAAGCGAGGGCTGTCAACGAGGCGGGCGCTCGAGGAGCGTGACACGAAGCCACGCCACTCGGACGCCGAAGCTATCAGATCACGGCCGAAGCCGTCCCTACCGAGCCGAAGTGGCTTGCACAGGGGTGCGGGCCGGTCACGGGAGACCTCCCTCGATCCCTCTGTGGTGCAGAGAGGCACCTTGGATCATCCTGATCGCGGCGGGCTTATGTTGCCCGGGGTGTGGCTCTCCAATACCTTCCTCTCTTGATGCGCTGGGGGTACGCCACGTGCGACCAGGGGGATTCAGGTCGACAACAACCGCGTACCTGCCGTGGAGAGATAGATCCGCGTACCAACGGGAGGAGAGAGTGAATCCACCATGCGGTGACGTGAGAACCGTCGAGGGCTCGGGTATTCATGACGCAGGTGCGCCAGACAAGAGCCAACTCATCGAGGCGCTCAGGCGCTCTGAGGAGCAATACCGCACGCTGGTCGAGAACATCAACGACGTCGTGTTCTCCGTCGACACAGATGGACACGTCACCTATATCAGCCCGGCCATCGAACGCATGAATCTCTGGGACGCGGACGATGTCGTCGGCCAGCCGTTCTCCCGTTTCATCCATCCCGATGACCTGCCCGGTCTGCTCAACAGCTTCAGTCAGACCCTGGCCGGCAAGCTCGAGCCCTTTGAGTTCCGGGTGATTGCCCAAAACGGGTCCATCCGTCATGTGCAGACCTCGAGCCGTCCGGTCTTCGAGCGGGGGGCTACCGTGGGACTGACGGGCCTGCTGACGGATATCACCGATAGGAAGCACATGGAGGCGGCTCTGCGCCATGCCCATGCCGAACTGGAGCGGCGCGTGCAGGAGCGCACCGCGGAACTGGTCGAGGCGAATGAGAGGCTGACTCGCGAAATCGTGGAACGCGGACGAGCCGAGGAGACCTTGCGGGAAAGCGAGGACCGGTGGCGGCGGCTTGTGGAGCACAACCCCGCCTGCCTTGCGGTGCACCGCGAGGGCAAGCTGGTGTATGTGAATCCGGCGGGGGTGCGGCTCTTCCGGCTACCAAGCGCGGAGGCTGCCGTCGGGCAACCGCTCCTCGGCTTCGTACACCCCGACTACCGGGCCGCCGTGGTCGAACGGGTCAGAAGGATGATGACCGAGGACATCCCCGTGCCGCCCATGGAGGAGAAGTTCCTGAGATCGGATGGGACGGTCATCGACGTGGAGGTGACCGCCATACCCACTACGTACCTGGGAGCGCGGGCGATCATGACGGTGAGCTGGGATATCACCGAACGGAAACGCTCCGGGGAAGCGCTGCGCTCCAGTGAGGAGCGCTACCGTCAGTTCTTCGAAATGGATCTGACGGCGGACTACATCTCCAGGCCCGACGGCACGCTCACGGTCTGCAACCCCGCCTATGTGAACATGTTCGGGTTCGCGTCCATCGAGGAAGCCATGCGCACCAACGTCGTCGAGCTCTACCCGCACGGCGCGGCGCGGGATGCGCTCATCGCGCTTCTCAAGAGCCGAGGAACCCTTCTCAATCACGAAATGGAGCTTCGGCGCCGGGATGGTGCACCGCTCCACGTGATCGCCAATATCACCGGGCGCCTCGACGCGGGAGGCAACCTAGTCGAGATCCAGGGCTATCTCTTCGACCAAACCCCGCGGAAGCTCCTCGAGCAGCAGTTTCTCCAGGCCCAGAAGATGGAGGCCGTGGGGCGTCTCGCCGGGGGGGTCGCCCATGATTTCAACAACATGCTTGGCGTCATTCTGGGTATGGCCGAGTTGATCCTGGAAAAGATGAGCCCTATGGATCCTCTCCGCCGCAAGATCGAGACCATCCGCAACGCGGCGCACCGTTCTTCGGACGTGGCAAGGCAGCTTCTCGCTTTCGCCAGCAAGCAAACGGTCGAACCCCGGGCAGTGAATCTCAATGCCAGCATTGCGGCGATGCACCGCATCCTCGAACGACTGGTGGGTGAATCGATCCGAGTGACGCTGCGACCCGGCCGCGAGCTGTGGCCGATCCGGATGGATCCGACTCAGGTCGATCAGATACTGGCGAACCTGGCGACGAATGCCCGGGACGCCATCGAGGGCGGAGGGGAGTTTGCCATCGAGACCGGGAATGTGAAACTGGATGAGCAGTACTGTCGCACCCGTCTCGCCGTCACGCCCGGCGACTATGTGCGCCTGTCCATCAGCGACACCGGGCGGGGGATGGACGAGGAGACGAAGCGCCGCATGTTCGAGCCCTTTTTCACGACGAAGCCAATCGGGCAGGGAACGGGGCTCGGCCTTTCCACTGTCTACGGCATCGTCACCCAGAACAGCGGTTTCATCGATGTCGCCTCCACACCGGGGAGTGGTACCACCATCACCATCTTCTTCCCACGCCTGATCGGCGAGTCAGGCCCCGTCCCGGTCGTGGATGAACAGCGCCTTCCCGCGGGCTCGGGAACAGTTCTGGTTGTGGAAGACGAGATTCAGCTTCTCGAACTCGCGAGAGTCAGTCTCGAGGAGCACGGGTACCAGGTCATCGCCGCATCCTCACCCGGAGACGCCCTCCTGGCCTGTGAACGGCATGAG
>JALOPK010000414.1 GCA_025453925.1 Candidatus Eiseniibacteriota bacterium
GGACGATTTCGTACCCCCCGGTACCCGGCGGATGTCTCCCCATAAATCCCCCTCGCGTGGGGTCTTTCATTCGATGCGCGCTCCATTGCCCCCCGATTCATCACTATTCTAATATTAGAATAGTGGTGAATCCTCGACCTGGCGACACACCGTGCTCCGGGCTTGCGTCTCATGGGGATACGGTCGATACTTCCCGCTGGTCACAGTACCGGGAGATTTGCACGGATCAGGACGACTACCATGATCACGGGTTGTGAATGGCTCGGCGTGCGCAGCAGGCATGTTCAGCATGATAGGTGTCGAGTGCATCGTCGGGGAACCATGACAGGTGCAGACCCACGGAGGCGATGGTTTCTGGCGGGCGTCGTCATGGCGGTGTCATGGGCCACTGCCGATCCCCCACAGACCCCTGCTCCCTGCGAGAGCACGAACCATCCCCGTGCTGACAGCCTTCTCCCGTATGAACGGGTACTCGTTGAAGCCGACAGCATCCGTGTGGCCGCCTTGGACGCTCAAATCGTCGAACTCCGTTGTCAGGGACGATATGCCGAGGCCATTGTACCGGCCGAGGAGGCTTTGCGCACCCGCCGGGCGATCCAGGGAGATGACCATTGGGAGACGGCCGATGCCGAGGCCGACCGCGCGGACGAGGAGGTACGCCGGCTCTTCGTCGAAGGCGACTATGAGGCTGCTGCCGGCGTGATCCGCCGCCAGTTGGCCGTCCGGAGGGAGATCCTCGGAGACGACCACATCGACGTCGCCATCTCCATGGATGATCTCGCCACCGTTCATTGCACCGTGGGAGATTTCGCAGCCGCCGAGCCGCTCCTCCGGCAGGCACTCCTGCTGAACCGGCGGCTCCTGGGAGCCGATCACCCAAACCTCGCCAGGGCCATGAACAACCTCTCGACGGTTATCTACTGGCAGGGCAACCACGAGGCCGCCACAACGCTCTGTCGGGAGGCTCTGGCCATGAACCGACGGCTTCTCGGAGACAACCACCCCCATGTGGTCACTGACCTGGGCAACCTGGGGGTTCTCTTGGGGGCGACCGGCGATCTCACCGGGGCGGAGGCCGCCTCTCGTGAAGCTGTTGCCCGTTCGCGCACCGTGTTCGGTGAGCAGAGCCCAGACCTGGTCGGGAGCCTGCAGAATCTCGCGAGAAACCTACGGCGAAAAGGCGACCATGCCACCGCTGAGGACCTCTTACGCGAGGCTCTGGCCATGAGCCTGTCGTTGTTCGACGAGGAGGATGCTACCGTCGCCAGATCCCGTCACGATCTGGCCAGGCAGCTCACCATCAGTGGAGACTACGGAGAGGCTGAGTACCTGTTTCGGCGGGCTTTGGCCTCTGATGAGGCCCGGTATGGGTCTCACCACCCGCAGGTGGTCTTCGGTCGGTACTGGCTTGCCAATCTGTTTTCCCTCCAGGGTCGATATGCCGCAGCGGAGACCGCATGGATTGCCGCGCGGGAAGGCTTCGAGATCGTGCGCCGGCGTACCAGTCTTGGGTGGATCGAGAGGGCCTCGTTCATGGGAGATTGGTCTCCCTTCGAGCGGCTCGCCGCCTGTCTCGCCCGGAACGGGAAGCCCCGATCCGCATGGGAGCAGCTCGAAGCTCATCTTGCGCGGGGCTTGCTCGATGCGCTCAGCGCGCGAATCTCGCAGCGCGTGACCCAAGGGGAGCACGACATCCAGAAGGGGTATCTCGACAGGCTCACTTCACTGGATGACCAGATCAGCGCGATTGCCCAAAGCGGCGACTCGACCGTCACGCCCTGGACACGCCTCGACAGCCTCCGATGGGAACGCGAGCGGCAGCAGACGGCATTATCCCTCTTCGAGACCGATCTGGCTGCCACGCACGGCGAGCTCCCCGGCGGTGTGGTCGGGTTGGAGGGTCTCGAGGGCCATCTTGCGGAGGACGAGGCGATCCTTGCTTGGATTGATCTCGATGGCGATCCCCACGCGGCTGACCCCAATGGGGAGCACTGGGCCTGCGTGGTGCGGAAGACCGGCGAACCGCGGTGGACCCGGCTCCACGGCAGTGGGGAGGCCGGTGCCTGGATCGCGGGCGATGGCGAGTTGTCGGCGCTCGTCGGAGACGAGCTAGGCAGACCGCAACAGGGCAGCAGCGGCGAGGAGGCTGAGGCGCGGGCGAGGCTGTGCCGGCAACGCATCGCACCCGTCGAGAACCACCTGAGCGGCGTTCGCCATCTTCTCGTGATACCCTCGGGGTGGATGGCCCGCATCCCTGTGGAAGCGTTGACTGATGCGTACACGGTGAGCTATGCGCCCTCGGCAACGATCTTCGTCTCACGGGGCGAGCGACTGCGGCGTGACGCCATCCATGGGGCTCTCCTCGCAGTCGGCGATCCTGCCCTCTACGAGCCGGGGCAGCAGGATCAGCTCACCGTCCAGGATGAGCCGATTGCACGACTGCGATCCGACGCCTACCTCCCGCTCCCCGGAACGCGTGCGGAAGTCGAGACTATCGCGAGGCTCTTCGAGGATGCCAACACGGACTCGGTGCCCACCGTCATGTTGGGATCAAACGCCAGGGAACAGGCCCTATGCGCCGCCGCGGCGGAGGGCGAGCTGTCGAGGTTTTGTTTCATCCATCTCGCGACGCATGCCGTCATGAATGACAGAACTCCCATGCAGTCATACCTCGTCCTCTCGCGGGAGAACCTTCGCGACGCAGTTGATCGAGCCGTGCGGGGCGAGGCGGTCTACGACGGGGTGATTACCGCGGAACAAATCCTAAGAACGTGGCGTCTTGACGCCGAACTCGTGACGTTGAGTGCATGCGAGACCGCTCTGGGTATGGAATGCAGCGGGGAAGGATACCTGGGGTTCTCACAGGCGCTGTTCGTGGCGGGAGCGCGAAGCCTACTGCTCAGCCTCTGGAAGGTGGAAGACCGTGCGACCAGGCTCCTTATGACACGCTTCTACGAGAACATGCTGGGGGTTCACCGGGATCCTCGTACAGTGGGGGACTATCAGCTTGAGCCCGGCGCGCGTGCGCCCAAGGCGGTGGCGCTGCATGAGGCGAAGCAATGGCTGCGCACGCTCACAGTTGAGGAGCTTGAGGCCATGGAACCGCCGTCAGCTCGGATAGCGGAGAGGGGTCTTGTGCCCGTGGAAGAAGCCCCGCCTGTGTCTGATGGCGATCGCCCGTACGCGCATCCCCACTTCTGGGCAGCCTTCATCCTCACCGGCGATCCGCGGTAGCTGGGGGTTATCGGCCCTCGGCTACCAGCTTTCGACTGCCGATCTCGGGGAGCGCCTCACGCGCCGCTGGCGCCTCCCTCATACGGACGTCCTCCTGCGCCATCCGAACCCGCTCGTCTTCCTGCCTGACCCGCCTCTCCTCCATTTTCGCCCGTTCCGCGGCATCCTCCTGCAACTCCTTCTCCCGAAGCTCGGGATAGAGGTAGGAGTCGGTGCGCGCCGCCTCGCATACGTCCAGCCGCTTCGCCTCGAAGCCCCGACGCTTGGCGACCACGCGATAGGTCAATGGGACCGATGAGGTTCCTCCCTGGAGTTCGACGACATCGAAACCGCTGAGACCGTCTTGGACATAGACGCCGCGGCAGTCACCCTTG
>JALOPK010000415.1 GCA_025453925.1 Candidatus Eiseniibacteriota bacterium
AGAGCCCCAGAGCGCCCAGCAAGCAGGCGGACGACTCTCTGTCATGCCGGTACGACTGGATGGCCAACGCGGAGAAGGTGCTGGTGAAGAGTAGGGAGAAGAACCCGTCTGCCGGTCGGCCACACCATGCCTGGCCGGCACCGGGCAGCACCGCTGAGAGCACTCCCGCCATTCGGACGGAGCGGTGGGGCAGATCGATGCCCTTCGCTGATTCGGTGGCGAGCCGCGCGGCGACTTGCGCCAGTGGGCTCCGGCGGAACTCCCGGGCCAGGATGCCGAATTCCGTTGCTGCGTCAAGCCAGCACTGGTCATCGACATAGGTAAGGGCGAGCATGAGCTGCGCATCATCTGCGAGGCCGCCTTCCGGGAACTCCCGCGCTACGCTCCGATAGCGAAGTCGAGCCGCGGTCCCTTCTCCCTGGCGGTCGTAGCATGCGCCGCTGCTGAAGAGCGCGGCTTCAACGAGCCGGCATTCCCCGCTCGTCTCGACCAGTTGGCCGAAGACGGTCTGTGCGGCATCCCACCGCTCGAGTCCCATGAGGCAAAGCCCGAGCCTGTATCTGACCCTGTCCGAAACCGAGTCCACGGGATGGAAGAAGAGGAATCGGCGGTACTCGAGGACACTCAGATCGAACTCCTCCTCTGCGAAGAGCTGGTCGGCAAACGACAATTGCTCGAGCGCCGATAGCGTCGTCGCCGTGTCTTGGGCCCGTGCGCTGCCCGTCGCGCATGCGTGCGACAACACAATGGCACCGATCACGAGGGCATCAATCGTACGCGACCCGTGCATTGGGCTGCCCACGTCTCACTCTCCTGTCCGCCCGCGCCTGTCTCCTGCGTCTGGCATTGGGACGGCCCCGCTCAAGCGAGAGACAACCAGGTGCCGCGGGGTGCACGGAGGCTCAGCGGGATCAAGGTAGATCCCCTCTTCGTTATGAGGGTAATCGTCCTCGCGAATGAACCCGTGATCCCGTGCCAGTCGATCGGCAGTCAGCACGATGCCGGCCAGGAGGCCCTTCTCAGTAAGGACGTGGCACGCGAACTCCGAACAGGTCGGGCGGAACCGGCATCGCCTCCCAAGATGCGGTGAGATGAGGCATTGGTAGAGCCGGATCGCCCGAAAGGCGACGATCCCCACTGACGAGAGCCCGGCCGTGTCGCTGTCCTGCGTGTGGTTCCTCATGTAGAGAAAGATGGGAAGCCCTCCGACATCCCGCACAAGGCGCTGCGTTGCGGGCGGTGGCGTCGGACGACCAGGTGAGTCCTCTCCACGAGCGTCAATCTCCGTCGTGTGCGACACGCATACGAGTGCCGCTACCATTGGGATCATCAGGCAGGGAACACGTCTCGAGGAACGCATTTCAACCCTCGGATTCGCCCACATGTGGCGTTCGGATGATGGACCACATGACTGCTCGCGTCTCAACGGCCGTTGAGTCTGCCGTGGCCGCGGCCACGGATCCGTACGTCTAGATACACGCCTGGATTCTCCTTGTGGCACAGTAGCACCTCACGGGTCTGGTCCGATTCATGTGGCGCCAGCGGCGCCCGTTCTTGGCGGCGTTGCGTTGGCGCCGGGGAATCACGTCTACCCCTGCGTTCTGCAGGATGACACCTCCTCTCCTCAATTGGCAGCGCTGGCTATCGCCGCCAGAAGCGCAATGGCGGCGCCCACTCCCAGGCATCCGCCCACGAATCCCTCGCCGAGTGCGCTGTCTCCGCTCCGGCTCCCCACCCTGGAGGGTCGTGTCAGCCGTCCCCGATCGACTGCCGCCATCTTGAAGCACGCCTCGGTCATCACGCGAGCCGCCTCGGCGCACTGCGTTGAAGGGTACTTCTCAACCACTTTGCGGAAGGAGCCAGCCGCCAGGGCATACTCCCCCCTTCCGAACAGGGCCGTGGCCTGATCAAAGAGCACTTCGGCTTTGAGCTGGGCATCAATGTCGATCGCTTCGATCGGCTGTACAGGCGGAAGGATCTCCACCTCGAGCTTGGGCTCCGACGCTGGCCCTGCGGACGGAACAGACGTCGCGGGTGCCGAGACAGCATCTTCAGGCTCCCCCGAAGGAGCGCCCACCGGCAGCTCTGCTCCGCAGTGAGTGCAAAACCTCGCGCCCACTGCCAGCTCTGCCCCGCACGCAGGGCAGAAGACCGATCCTTCTGACTGGTCAGCGAGTGAAGGCAAGACTGCCAAGACAAGGAAGAGAAGCACGGCAAGTGCCTTTACGAGCCTATCTCCCGTGGTCATACGACCCTCCTTTCATTCTTATCTCCCTGCGTCGCGCAGCAATCGCATGCGCTCGGTACACACACACGGGTCTCCATGTCGAGCCGGACCCACTGTCTTTCCCCCTCGGGCCGCGGCCCGATCTCGTGCGTCGACGCCGGATCTGCCCTTTCCCGTCTACCGGCGCACGACGCCCGAGAAGCACCTGAGGGGGTGACACGGCGACCCTAGTTCTTCGTTCGCCGCGATTGCATGATTCTCTGCATGGGCAGGTTGATGTTCAGACCCGCCTGGATCTGCGCGTCGCCGATGCCGTTGTAGTCGCTTCGGTACATGACCCCGGAGTCGACGGCCAGCCAGTCGGCAAAGAAGAACCTCACCCCGGCAATCACCATCCACTCCGTGGAGATGTCGTCTTCCGAGAGCATCGGCTCGTCTTCATCAAACTCATACTCGGCGATCTGCTCCACCTCCACCATCACGAAGGTTTTCGGATTCACCTCTGCGCGAAGGCCGACAAACGGCCCGATGGGATTCCGGTTGTAGTAGTCTTTGTCTTCGGCCTCCTGCGGCGTCGGGGAGATAAGGGTGTCTGAATGGATGTCCTTCGTCCTGATTCGAAGATCATTGACGCTTGCCCCCGCGTGAAGACTCACCTTTCCCATCGTCTTCGACGCCACGAGGTAGAGCGTGGACAACCTCTTCTCGAACTTGAACCGGCCCCTCTCCTCCGAATGCCATAGCGAGCTCAACAGGGCGCTGGCAATCGACGGACGAGTTCTCCCCTCAGAGAGGAACTTCAACTTGAAGGCAGCAGTGGGGATGGAGGCGGAACCTTCGGAAAGGCGATTGATGACTCCCACCGTACTCAGTTCGACTTCCGCGACGTCCCCAAGTCCGATCCTCAGATGCCCCAGAAACGGGCGCTTCTCGGTCTTCCTTACGCCGAACGCGCTGCCCCCGCC
>JALOPK010000416.1 GCA_025453925.1 Candidatus Eiseniibacteriota bacterium
CGGACCGTCGCCAGAGTCCACGTTGGGGGCCGCGACGCCTCTGTTGAGATCATTCGGGCGGGATTCGGCTGGCACTTCCTGAGGTACTCCTCTGACCCTGTCCTCGCTGCAGCCGAGGGTTCAGCCCGTGCTGAGGGTCTTGGGCTCTGGCGGCAGCCAGACGCAGTTGCTCCCTGGGAGTTCAGGGCGGGCCGTGCGCCTGCGGCCGCTGGCGCTGCAGCCTTCGTGGGGAACACGAACAGCCACGTGTTCCACCGGGTGGAATGCAAGGACTACGGCTGCAAGAACTGCACGCAGGCCTTCAGCAGTCGTGAGGCCGCGCTCTCGGCAGGCTACAGGCCTGGAGGATGCTGCCACCCGTGATCCGAGGCATGGTGGCGATCCTCCGCGCTCCCCGCACAGAAGCCCGGTTGGTGCAGGAGGCACCTCGGGCAACCCAGCTTCTCGTCCCCTCTTGCCGCCTGGTGCAGGAGCGCCCATGGAGGACTGGCAGGGGTCCGTCGGCCTTGGCAGGAGGAGTCCAAGCGGAGCCTATCTTCCGCCTGCCCTGCGATCGGAAGGGAACGATGGCCCGTTGAAGCCGCCCCCTTGAATCCTCTATTCTCCGTCGCGTCGTTCATGGTGAGGGCACAGCCATGCCACTAACCGCCGGTATCCGAGTTGGCCCGTACGAGGTCTCTGAGCTAATCGGCAAGGGCGGGATGGGGGAGGTGTTCCGGGCCGTTGACACGCGTCTGGCTCGGCCTGTGGCGATCAAGGTGCTTCCGCCGACGTTCATGGCTGATGCCGAGCGCCTGCGTCGCTTCGAGCAGGAGGCGCGAGCAGTAGGCCACCTGAACCACCCCAACATAGTCGTCGTCTACGACATCGGTACGCACGAAGGGGCTCCTTACATCATCCAGGAGTTCCTCGACGGTGAGACCTTGGCCGCGCGTCTCGAGTCCGGGCCTCTTCCTCCCGCGAAGGTCATCCAATACGGAGTAGGCATCGCATCCGGCCTGTCCGCCGCCCACGCCAAGGGCATAGTCCACCGCGATCTGAAGCCGGCGAATGTTTTCCTGACGCAGGACGGGCAGGTCAAGATCCTCGATTTCGGCCTCGCGAAGCTGACGACGCCTGTCGAAGTCGGGGGCGACAGCCTAACGACCCGTACGGCGGCCCTGTCTCCTCCAACCCAACCCGGCCTAATCTTGGGCACGGTCGGGTACATGTCCCCCGAGCAAGTCCGGGGACAAGCCGCGGATGCCCGTTCCGACATCTTCGCCCTCGGGGCGGTCCTGTACGAGATGGTGTCAAGGCGCCGCGCCTTCACAGGCTCGACAGCCCCCGAGGTGTTAAACGCCATCCTGAATACCGATCCGCCTGATCTCTCGCAGCCGGACCGGCCGGTGCCGGCCGGTCTCGAAGCGGTGATTCGCCACTGTCTCGAGAAAAACCCGGCGGAGCGCTTCCAGTCCGCGCAGGACCTGGGGTTTCAGCTGGCGAGCATCGGCACGCTGTCAGGGGCCACCCCTACGGGCACGCCGGGCCGGGCGCGACGTCGTCGAGTTGGCGCTGTCGTCGCTGCGCTCCTCCTCGTGGGCCTTGGCGCAGCCCTCGGGTTCCTGGGACGGCGTCCGCCGAGCGTCGCCCCGGCCCCACCCCCGACGTTCCGGCCACTGACCTTCCAGCACGGTTGGGTAAACGATGCGCGCTTCGGACCAGATGGCCACACGGTGCTGCTGTCAGCAAGCTGGAGTGATCCGGACACGGAACACCTGTATCAGGGAGACACGGAACGAGCCGGCTGGATCCCCCTCGCGTTGCCTCCGTACAGCAGAATCGCTGTATCCCGCAAGGGTGAACTGCTTCTGAATCTGATTGAGGGCGGGACGAAAGGGGTACTGCCCAAAGACGCAGTGACTCTGGCGCGTGCCCCGATGGCTGGCGCTGCGCCTCGCACTCTCCGAAAGGGTATCAAGGACACGGTCCGGGCTGCGGACTGGTCCCCGGACAGTGAGAGTATCGCTGCGATCACGATGCTCTGGAAACCGACGAAAGGCGGTGGGTCGTCAGGCCGTCCGGGGCGTCTGGAGTGGCCACTCGGCAAGGTGATCGCAGAAATGGATGAGGGCCGGTTTATCGGGGCCGAAGGTACTTCGCTGATCCGAATTTCCCATGACGGTCAGCATGCAGCGGTGATCGAGGACGGCAGCCGTCTCGCCTTGTTTAGCCAGTCGGGGACCAGAACTGAGGTGGCCAAAGACGTCCATGCCTCGGGCTTGGCGTGGGCGTCCGATGACCGAACACTGTGGGTGTCCGGTCGTTGGCGTGACGAGCCCCCCGGAATCTACGCGATCAGTATGGCTGGTTCTGTTCGTCCTGTACTCCGCATCCCTGGTGAACTGCGACTGCTAGATATGGCCCCCAACGGCCGCGCTCTGGTATCGCGAGAGGACAAGCGAGTCGAGTTGAGGGCACTGCCGCCCGGCTCGGCGAGAGAAGTGAGTCTCTCTTGGTCGGACTCAGCTTGTCCAGAGGACCTGTCCGCGGATGGCAGGCAGGTCCTCTTCAGCGACTACGGACCTGGCGGATACATATATAGCAGTTGGATCGCTCCGATGGATGGTTCGCTTCCGATCAAGCTAGGCGACGGGTTAGTGGGTTCATTGTCGCCCGACGGACAATCGCTGCTGGCGCTCTCCGATGACGGCGGCGTCATGGTCATTCCCACGGGGGGAGGGCGGGAGCGCCGCGTCACGTCGCCCGGTCAGAAGTTCGAGGGTCCAGTCGGGTGGCTCGGCAATGAGAGAGTGGTCGTGCACGCGGGAGACGGCTCCCTCACGCTGCTTGTGGTCACCCTCAGGGATGGAGCTGCGAAAGAGCTGTCACCGGAGCCGTGTCTCCCCCAGCCGGTCGGATCTCCAGACGGGAAGTGGGTTGCCTGCGCGCAGGGTGCCCTACCGGTTGATGGCGGAGCTCCCCGAAGGATCGGTCCGATTCCGCACCCGCTGGCGTGGGACGCGGATGCCCGGCACGTGTACAAGCGAGGTTCGCCCAACGGAGAATGGCCTCTTGGCATCGACCGCGTCGAGGTTGGGACCGAACGCGCTTCCCATTGGAAGACTATTGCGCGCCCAGCCGCCACGGCCGGCCCCGGGCGCCAGATCGTAGTTGCACGGGATGGGG
>JALOPK010000417.1 GCA_025453925.1 Candidatus Eiseniibacteriota bacterium
GCCGTCATGAGCGTGAGCTTGCCCGAGGTGTTCTCGAACCAGGGGGATCCCCTGGGGTTCGCGGGCGTCGACAGCGTGCGTCAGAAGATCTCGATCATCCTGAACGGCACCCCCATCGATCCCACCGCTTCGGATTCCCTTGGCCTGCCACAGCTTCCCCCGCTCCCCCAGCTGGAGATCCTGAGCTCCACCGGTGCGCTGTTCTTCGTCTGGGGACTCGAACCGCTTCCCAGCGCCAGGGTGCTGTACCGCCTGCCCGAGGGAACCGCCTTCTGGACCGGCCGGCCGGCCCTGGGCGTGTGGCACAGCTCCAACCGGTTGGCGTTCCTGGAGTTTCCGCTCCACCAGGTCAACAAGGACGGCCACGCCGCCGAGCTGCTCGCGCTGCTCTTGGAAGGACTCGGATGATGATCAGGATCCTCCTCCTCGCATGCGGCCTCCTGGTCTCGGTCGCGGGTGCGCAGCCCGGCAGCATCGTCGGCTCGGTCCGCGACGCCGAGACTCGTCAGCCCTTGCCGGGTGTGAACGTGCTGGTGCAGGGCACCTACAGCGGGGCGGTGAGCGACCCTGACGGAGCATTTCTCATTCCCGATCTGAAGGCCGGCGACTACACTCTCGAGATCACCATGATGGGCTACAAGGTTGTGCAGATGACGGGGGTCAAGGTGGCCGCCGGCGCTTCCACCAGCGTCGAGGCCCGGCTCGAACCCACGGTGCTGGCCTTGGGGCAGGAGATCGTCATCGTCGGCGACAAACCGCTGTTCGACATCGAGGAGACAGCGAGCCGCCGGGCGGTCTCCGCGGATGAGATCGCTGGCGCCATCGTGCAGAACGCCGAGGATATCGTTGCGTCGCAGGCGGGTGTGGTGGCACAGAACGACGAGATCCACATCCGGGGCGGGCGCTCGTATGAGGCGGCCTACCTTCTGGACGGGCTGAACGTGCAGGATCCCCTCTCGGGCACCGGATTCGGGCTGCGGGTCGCCGCGGGCGCGATCCAGGAGATGGAAGTCATCACGGGCGGTTTCAATGCCGAGTATGGTCAAGCCATGAGCGGCGTCGTGAACATATCCACCAAGGAGGGCGGGAGCCGGTATCGCGGAACGGTCGGGTACAAGCTGGACTCACTGACATCTTCGAGCTGTCGCTCCAGGGAGCCGAGCCCATCACCCGCTATGCGCTCCCGGCCCTTGGCATCCGCCCGCCGGGCAAGTTCAGCCTCTTCCTCTCAGGCTACATGTTCATCACCGACCTGTATGCGGGCTACACCGCCGGTCAGCTCAATTCCAGCATCTTCCACGGGACCACCTTCGCTCCCCGGCAGGACAATGACTGGTCCGGGCTGGTCAAGACCACCTGGCAGATCGACGACACACACAAGCTGGTCGCCGGCTACAACCACTCGATTCGTATCAACCAGAATACCCAGTCATTGCAGACGAATCTCGAGTATGTGCCGCCAGGCCCCGGATATCCCTACGAGTTCCAGTACAATCTCGACAACTTCGACACGTTCACGCACGACAATAACCTGTTCTCCCTCTCGTGGGTGCATACGCTCGGCCCGAGCACCTTCTACGACATCAAGCTGAGCCGGTTTTTCACCCACTTGCGGTCAGATGTCGCGGGCAAGCACTGGACCGAGTACACCGAACCCCAGGACATCGTGACCTTGCCGCTGGAGTACTATGCGACGGGCGATTCGATGATTCTGGTCATCCCCGGCGATGGGTTCTACGACTACGGAAATGGGTATGTCTGGCACGATCACCACGTGGAGGAATACACCGGCAAGCTGACGATCGAGAGCAATCGCGGCACGGGTCACAAGCTGAAGGCCGGACTGGAGGCCACCGCCCAGGAGATGCAGCTCGTCGACATCTACGCGCCGTGGTACGGCGAACTAGGTCTGAACAACGACATCTATACTGTGCATCCGAGTTTCGGCGCCGCTTTTGTCCAGGACAACATCATCTTCTCCGGGATGTTGGCGAATGTGGGGCTCCGCTTCGACTGGTGGTTCCCCGGGGAATACGTGGAACGCGCGGTGGACGACACGCTTGTCGTGACGATTCCCGACGAGACCCGAGAGCGGTTCTACGACGACACGTACAACTTCTTCGGACGGAGGTGGAAGGGGCGGCTGTCCCCGCGGATCGGCATCAGCCATCCGGTGAGTGACAACCAGATGCTGTTCTTCTCCTACGGGCATTTCAACAAGCGCCCAAAGCCCCAGTTCGTCTACGCGAAGCTGGGGCCGAACAGCGCGAGAAGCACCTTCCAGAAGTTCGGGAATCCCAACCTCGACCTGGAGACGACAGTTGCCTATGAGCTTGGCATCCGGCAGAAGTTCACCCAGGACGACGTGCTCAGCCTCACGGCGTACTACAAGGATATCTTCGACTACGTGACCACCATCTCGGTAAAAGGCGAAGGCCGCCTGTCGGGCAAGAGTTTCATTACGTATGTGAACCTCGACTACGCCCGCGTCCGAGGGCTGGAGCTTGAGTACAAGAAGCGCGCGGGGCGACACCTGACGGGCAGGCTCTCGGGATCCTACTCCCTTGCCACGGGTAAGAGCAGCTCCAGCGATGACGCGTATCTGGTGGCGCGAGGTCAGCTCGATGAGAACCCCATCAAGGAATCCAATCTGGTGTGGGACCGGCCGTGGCAGCTCGGCGCCGACCTGATTCTCGATGTCCCTGAAGGCATCTCACCGGAGCTGTTCGGGCTGCCCATGCCGGACAACTGGAGTGCGTCGCTGCGGTTCTTCATGCAGACGGGAAAGCGCTACACGCCCTATATCGCCACGGGTGACACGCTGGTGGACGGGCGGCCGGAGTATCTGCTCGACGACGATCATCCTTACAGCCAGCTCGGCCAGCACTGGCACTGGATAGACTTGAATCTCACCAAGTACTTCAGCTTCCTCGGCATGAAACAGGCTCTGGAGCTGGAGGTCCTCAACGTGTTCGACCGACGTAACACGAACATCATCAACCCGGTGACCGGCCGCGCCTACGAGTTAGGCGATCCCGTGCCTCCGGGGTGGAATGATCCGCTCTATCCGGACCGTCAGGCGCCGGTCCAGCCCTATCCATTCAACCCCGCGCGGTACCTGAGCCCGCGCAACATCCGGGTGGGCATCAATGTGGCGTTCTAACAGCAATCCGCCCAGGACTGCGGCGCTCGCCCTGCTCCTGCTCCTGGCCGTGGCCGGCCCGGCGACCGCGGACCTCATCCCGGTGCTGGGGGGGCAGCGCGTGGGGATCAGCGGGCTTCAGTTCCTGAAGATCGGCGTCGGCGCCCGCGCCCTGGGCTTCGGCGGGGCTTTTGCCGCGGTAGCGGACGATGCCTCGACTCTGTTCTGGAACCCCGCGGGCATCGTGCAGGCCGGGAGATCGGCGTTCGTGTCGTACACGGACTGGCCGGTCGAACTCTCCCATCGCTTCGCCGGCGTCGTCGTGCCATTCGGTCCGAATGCGGTCGGCGTCTCCCTCAGCCAGCTCGCGTGCCCGGAAACACCCGTGACCACCGAACTCCAGCCCGATGGCACCGGTGAGACATGGCGCTATGGCGACATCGCCGCCGGGCTATCCTTCGCCAGGAGCATGACGGACCGGTTTTCCTTCGGCGTGACGATCCGTTATGTCGAGGAAACACTGGATCTTCTCCACCTGCGCGCAGTGACCCTCGACATGGGCACGTTCTACCGGACCGGCTGGGGAAGCAGCCGCTTCGCGGTGGTAGTCAGCAATTTCGGCGGCGATGCCTCCCCCTCCGGGAGCTATGATCTTGGTGACGGCGGGACACTCGAGGATTTCGAATCGTTCAGTCCTCCGACCGAGTTCCGCCTGGGACTCGCCAATGAGTTCATCGAAAAACCGGGCATGAGGCTGACCGGGGCGGCGCAGCTCAACCACCCCAACGACAACGCGGAGAACCTCAGCCTGGGCCTTGAGTATGCTTTGAAGGAGATGTTTTTCCTGCGCGCCGGGCTCAGGTTGAACTCCGACGCGGAGTCTTCCGTTCTGGGGGCCGGCGTGATCCTGCCCGTTGCCGGACAGCTCCGCGCCGACTACTCCTACACGTTCATGGGTGACCTTGGCTCGGCCAGCCGAGTGACGATGGAGGTGCAGTTCTGATGCGATGGCTGGCGCTCCTGCTGTCGGCCGCGGCGCTCTTGGCATGCGGCACCAAGTTCACTCCTCCGGATCAGACCAACGACGACGGGTCAACCGCCG
>JALOPK010000085.1:0-10767 GCA_025453925.1 Candidatus Eiseniibacteriota bacterium
CCCCGATCTTGATGAGTATCAGTCGGATCGTCCCACTCTGCGCCTTCGCCAGCTCCGTCCCCTTCAAGCCCAGCCGCCGGATCGCTTCGATCAGCATATAGGCCAGGCCCGACAACAGCAGCCGAAACTCATTCGCCCACCACCGGTGGCGGCTCATCCGGTCCGCGAACAGATCCAGCCGCAGTTCTTTGATGCGATTCTCCATGTCGCCCCGTGGACAGCCCTCCCTGTCGTACACCTCCTCCGACGTCCCCTCCAGGTTCGCCACCAGGAATCGGGGGCGTATGGTTATGGGCGTATGGTTGTGTCGCGGAGCATGGGATCAGCGCGAAGACGGGATACAAGTGGAAGAGACGGTTTGAAGAGGAGGGGCGAGAGGGGCTGCGCGATCGGTCTCGGCGGCCGCGGTATCATCCGGAGCAGCTGAGTGAGGGTGAGATCTGCGAGATGGTGCGGCTGAAGCTGGCGCACAAGAGGTGGGTCCGCGAAAGATCAGGGATGTGTATAGGAGGAGTCATGGGGGTTCGCCAAGCGAGAGCAGTCTCAATCGAGTGTTGGAGCGTGTTTTGCGGACATTGGCCCGGCAGAAGGAATGCGAGGTGGAAGAAGGGCATTTGATGGTGGATCATGTACACATGTTGGTGTCGATACTACCGAAGTACTCGGTGGCACAAGTGATAGGGTACATGAAGGGGAAGAGCGCGATCCATATCGCGCGGACGTACTTCGACCAGAAGAAGCACCACGTAGGGCAGCACTTCCGGGCACGAGGGTGTTGGGTATCGACGCTGGGTCGAGATGAGAAGGCGATACCGGAGTACAGTGAGGCGACCTCGTTGCCGCGTTGTCCAAGGATGAGGCGTCATGGCCGGACGCGGACCAAGCCTTCGCGCGGCTCGTCAGCCCTGTGGTTTCCGACAGCGCAGTCTTCACCTTCGACCCGGTGCCATTCGACTCATCGTACGCAATCCAGGTCTTCCACGATCGAAATCAAGACGGCAAGATCGATTTCCGGAAGCTGCCGTTTCCCAAGCCCAAGGAAGGGGTCGGGATCTCCCACAACACCTGCAGGATGGGGCCGCCGGACTACCGGAAGGCGCGTGTCACCGTGACCGGGAAGACCATGACGCTGAGGATCGAGCTCAGGTACTAGCCGTCCCCGCGGGAAGTCGGGATGCGTCGCGCCCGGCTTTGTCGCATCCGAGCACCACCCTGAACGCCAACTCGGTGGGGAAGATGAACCGCTGGCAGCCCCAGCCCTGGCCCTCCGCCAGGCCGCGGAACCGGCTCTCGTAGATCCCCTCCATGCCCTTGTCCCTGCGCCCGCCGAGGCTGTGAAGGGGGAAGGAGACGACGAGAACCCGCGCATTCAGCGCATGGATAAGCCGCTCCCCCGCATTCCGGTCCACTTGGTCAACGCACGGCAGGAACTTGAGCAGCAGCGCGACGTCCACGGCTTCCTTCGGTGGACTGTGAAGAACGTCCCGAGCCTCGGCACGCCCTTTTCGGCCGATCTGTGCGAAGAAGACGCCGAGCATGGCGGCGAGATCTTCGTAGATGTCATAGGCGTGGTATGAGCAGTCCAGGGACACCGGCATCCACGGCAGTGCCAGAGGATTCAAACCGCACCCGATATCGAGCACCGAGCGGATCGGGCCGATATCACCCAACAGCGTGTGGTAGAACTCCTCGAGGAACGGTAACCTCTCCCGGGTTGAGAGATGGCGCGACATTATGTTGCGATACGTGGCATGTGGGTCTGCAGCGCATGAGCCGCACAACTGCTCCCGCCATCGGCCAGTCTCAAGGCCGGCGGGCAGGTATGATCCCGCGATCTGGTGGAGTTTCCGTTTGGTCGCCTTGACGGCCTCCGCGGAGGTCCTTCGTCGGGCGAGCTCGATCTGGCCGACGCTTCGTATCACATCAGGAGCCACCGATCGGTACTTACGGGCGGCCTGCACTTGCGCCACCAGCTCATCGAGCGCCGCCCCGGGTGGGTTCATTGAGGTCAGGCCATCCCGCGCTCAGGAGCCGGCCAGCTCACCCGTCCGCGCCAGCTCGGCCCGAAGCAGGGCCATGAGCTCCATCATGAAATGGAGATTGTGGATGGTCGCCAGGCGCTGGTAGAGAGCATCTCCGATGCCGTGGAGGTGGTGTAGATACCCCAATGAGTGTGTTCGGCAACAGTGACAGCCACAGCCTTCGGACACAGGTTTCCGGGATTTGATGTGGACCGCGTCCTGGACATAGCGATAGGCGAACCAGTCACCCCGCAGCGGGCCTGCGGGGGGCGATACCCAGCTGTACAGCCTGCCTTGCCGGGCGTCTCGCGTGGGGAGGACGCTGTCGAGCAAGCTGTACCCAAGACGGACACAGGCTGCCACGTGCCGCGGGTGGCCGATTCCCAGCGCATGCAGGGGAATGCTTGGCGGCACCAGCTCGCGCGTGCCCGACAGCACCTCTTCGAGGAGCCCTCCGGACGCGTCCAACGGCCAACCACCGAAGCCGTATCCGTCGAACCCGATCTCGAGCAGTTCAAGGGTACATCGGCGGCGGAGCGCCATCGAGGATCCCCCCTGGATCACGGCAAGGAGGAGCGGCTTCCGCTCGTCGCGAGTGTGGTCGAGGGCTCGGTCGAATTCGATCCTGCAGCGGCGTGCCCAAGCCAGAGTCCGTTGCACGGACTGCTCCTGCCGGGAAGCAGGATCGTCGGGATGGGTGCAGTCGTCAAGGCAGATCACCACGTCGGCGCCATAGCTCGTCTGGAGCTGGATGCATTTCTCCGGCGTGAGCAGGAGCTTCCGCGAGGAGCCTTCGGGATGCACGACGAGCCCCCGGTCACCAATGCTTCCGTATCGGGCGTTCTCCCGCATCAGCGAGTAGGCCTGAAAACCGCCCGAGTCGGTGACCACCGGGCCGTTCCAACCCAGCATCCCGTGCACACCGCCCAAGGCCCGAACGGTGGTCGACCCGGGGCGCAGCATTAGATGGAAGACGTTGGTCTGCAGGGCCTGCACACCGCAGCCGCGAAGATCGTCGGCGTCCACCGAGCGCACCACGCCGTGGGTGGCATCGGGGAGGAACGCAGGCAGTTCCACGTTGCCGTGCGGAAGCAGGAGCCGTGAGGTCATGCTGAGCTCCCTAAGAACGGCTGCTCTCTCGGGTGAAACGTGTGATGAGCTCGCGGTGCGCAGGGAACTGGTCTATCAGGGTGGCGCGATCCCCCAGCTCAAGGTCATTGAACTCGAATCCAGGCGCCACGGTACAACCGACCAGCGCAAAGGAGGTTGGATCGACGGGACAGGCTGCGAGCCATGATCCGGCCCTGGCCACTGCCTGAGGAATCTGCCCGAGGTCCAGCGAGTTCCCCATGTGGTGGAGCGTCACCCCCCCCTCGTGGTCCAAGACAAACAATTCGAGGCCGTTGCCGGCGTAGAAGTGCCACACCTCGTCGGACTTGAGCCGGTGGAAGGCCGAGAAGTCTCCACCGGACAGGAGGAAGTAGATCGCCGTCGAAGCGCACCGAGGACCATCGTAGCGCATGGGAAGCGCCTGAGATGGTACAATCTCCGGGGCGCGATACGATTCCGCGAAGAGCCCACCCTCAGGGTGCCGAACGAGCCTGAGCCGGTGGATCCAACGGCTCGCATCGGATCGCATCTTCTCAGTCAGGCGTCGCGCCGATTGTCACAAGGTCCGGCAGGCGGCGGAGCGCCCGCCCGAACGGCCACGCGACAATTCGAGTGATCATGCGGGGGCGAAACGGGATCTCATGGCTCACGGGTGGTCCAGTCAGCGCCGGGTTCTCCGTGTTGAGTGGTCTGGTCATACTCGCCTACGGTGTTACTGGGAGGTGACTCCGTCCCTCCGCTGAGCCAGGTCACCCGGAAGAAGTAGTCGATATCCGGATTGGCGGCGGCTTCGCCCAAATCCGCGATGTAGCCGGTCTCCCAGAAGGGCACCGTTGCGATGAGCCTGACCGGCGACGGAGAGAAGTGGGGTTGCGGGGCGCGATACACCCGATACTCGGTCACCTGCCCAGTGGGAGATGACCAGGCGAGCGACAATGTGGAAGGCTCATCGAGGCGGCCAGACAGAGTCACCGGCGGCACCGCTGGCGCTCCGACCACCAACGGATGGGGGGCGAACACCGTATCAGGACGGTTGATTCCATCATCGAGCAGGGCGCGGATAAAGTAGTAGTCCTCCGGAAGCGACGAAACGTCCCAGGCAAGGTGATCCTCCGCGCTGTCCTCGTGGAGACCCTGCCCCACGATGATCGAGGATCCCAACCATGACCCGGCGCTTGCCACCAGGTCGATCGTCGCATCGTCATCGGGATCGTGGTCTTCCCACACTACCGTAAAGCTCGCGGAGTTCGGTACAGTGAGCCGTACCCAGTCCAACCCCACCACCACGCCGGCCAGTGCGACCGGATCGATTCTGAGGAGCGGGATAGATCCAGTCCATGTGGAAAACGCGGCCAAGTCGACGGAATGGATCTGCCAACCCTCGGTCGCCGGGATGAAATCGGAATGGTTCCACTGCCCATCAACAAACCAGTAGACTATTGCCTGCAAGGGCCGGTCCGATGGGTCATCCAGGAACATCCGGAACGAAATGGTCTGATAGGTTCCGGCATTGATCTCCACCGAGGGCTGCCACTGGACGAAAGGATCAGTAGAGCCGGTTACGCTGCGGAACACGCCGTTCTGCCACGTGGTCGAGTCGGGATGAAAGCCGCTCACCAGGTCGATGTCATCCGCCGAGGACATGTCCCACGGATCGCCCAACTGTCCTTCCGAGAAGTCCTCACCGATACCGGTGCTGTCGTCGCCCGATGGGTGAATGAAGGACAGCACAGGCCTCCGATTGAGAATCAGGACACCACGGGCCTGATGGGTGGCCGCATTCATCCCATCGTCAACTCGGCACGAGACGTGATACTGCCCGCTGGCAAGATTGCTCATGTCCCACCACCACGTCCCCGGTCCCGGCGCCACATCGAGGATCGACGCGAACAGGACGGAATCCGTGCCGCCCGGCGTGGTCTTCCAGTACCAGTGAAGGTCAGGTCGGTCTTCGTCGTCCACGAGATCCCATGCAAGCGTGAATTCGTCGTCGGCCATGTCGTGAGTCATGAGCATCATGGCGTCTAGACCGAAACTACAGCCCGGATCCTCCGAAGGGTCCACGCGGAAGATGTCGGAGATCTCGCCGTCCCACACGTTGTCACCGGGTTCCATCACGAGATCCCTCAGGTCCGCGATTCGGTACTCATTCCACCCGGGCGCGAAGATCGACCCATCATAGTCTGATGGGTGCATCACGAAATCATCCGTGGTGTCCCAATCCTGGGAGGGAGTATGCCGCCACAACAAACGCATTACCGTCCACTGGCCCACCCATTGGCGGATGAACGCGGAACCGTACCGCCGCGCGTTGATCGGGCGAAGAACGGCCCCATGTATCTGGGGGTCCGTTCCGATGCCGGTACCCCACAAAACGCCGCCTGCGAAAGAGGGATCGGCGATGTTTTCGAGATCATTGACATCGGCCCAGGAGTCCATGTCCCAAGAGTTGCCTTGCAGCTCCAGCGCGAACTCTGCCTCTCCGAGCTCATCCGGTTCCCGCACGACCAGCAGGGGCGGGTCGTTGATCCGCAGTCGCCCGGGCGCGTACTCGCGAACCAGAGGGTTCTGCCCATCCGTCACGGTGACATAGACGAAGCCTCCAGGCGCGGGCAGGTGCGCAGTAGACCAGCGGACTGAGTCAATATGACCCGTGGCGGGCACGGGGCCGAAGATGCGCTGCCCGTCGAATCCCGTGCTATCCAGGTCGTGGTAGATCTGAACCACGGCGCCTAGGTCGTCCGAGGCAATCCAGGAAACCGTGGTGGCCGCGGCGCCATCACCCTCCCGGGACAGCCTGATCCAGTCAAATGCCATGGCGACGCCCGCCGCTGCCGCGGGATCGACCCGCAGCCCGTTGATCAGGTCGCTCGCTCCAGGCCCTTCGAGCCACTCCTGAGAGAGGCTGTCCATACGTACTCGATAGGTTTGCCACCCCTGAGACACTAGTATCGCGGGCGAGACATGCTGGGTCGCGCCCGGAGCGCTCGTTGCACCGCGGTACCAGTAGAAGTACAACACGGTTGCCGCCGAGGAGTACATCCGGAAGGACAGGAGGCGGTAGATCGAGGGATCGATGGGGTAGGTATGCCCCGTCCTGCCTAACGTCTGCGCACTCTCGTACCCGTTGTGAACAAGGTAGAAGAAGGGATCGCTGGTCTCGGCGACGGCGCTGAGCATTCCATCGGTCACCGACGGCGTCCCCATGTGGTAGTACAAGGTCGCATCGGTGAGCTGGTCGAAGTCCCACGAGTCTTCAAGGACATCGCGGGAGTACTCACCGGTCGACGGAATTCGGGGACTCAGAGACTCAGGCGACAGCACGGTGAGGGTGGGAGGTTCGTCAGAGCGGGCGGCGGCATCTCCGGACCGAAGCCAGGTCAGGCAGCAAATCGTACACGCCACGAGCATGGGGACCCTGCTTCGCCTATCTCGTCGATTGTGGTGCGCTGCCATCGTGCCTACCTCTTCACCCTCGTGCGAAGGCATGATACCATCTCACCACGATTGGTCAACAGCTTCTCTTCTGAGCGCAGGGACTCACGTCGAGGAGTCACAACCCGGCACAAATGCGGCCTGGCAGGAGTATTCAGGCGCCGGACTGACCGGAGCTCACTCTCCCGGCGGAGGCGAGCTTCGAGTCTCACGGGCCGCAGACGATGTCGAACTCGCCGACCGTGTTGCTTGGCGGCGATTCGATCTGCTGGGCGGTCACCCATGTCACTCGGAAGAAGTAGTTGAGATTGGGGTTTTCCCAGGCGTCATCCAGGTCTGCAGCATACGAGCTTTGCCAGAACGGCACGGTTCCGACCAGCCGTGTCGGCGAGGGCGAGAAGTATGGAACTGGCGCGCGGAACACATGGTATTCAGCAACGTTCCCCTGGGGGACTGACCAGGTCAGGGTGAGAATGCCGTTCGCGTTGAGCGATCCTGACAGGAGGAGGGGATCAAGCGGCGCGTCCTGTATGTTCAGCGGATGGGGGGCGAACACTGTGTCGGGGGCGTTGATCCCGTCATCCACGGAGGCGAGGATGTAGTAGGCGCCAGAAGGAAGGAACGACACGTCCCACGTGAACCAGTCGGCGCCGGCGTTCTCGCTGAGGCCCTGGGCCAGGACCATGCGGGCACCCTGCCATGAGCCCTGGAATGCATACAAGTCGATCAGCGCATCGTCGTCGGGGTCGCTGTCGTTCCACGTGACGGCGAAGGACGAAGAGCCTGGAACCGGCACTCGAACCCAATCCAGTTCAATGGCCACGCCGGACAGGTAGACCGGGTCAAGTCGAAGCCTTGAGACATCTCCCGACCAGCCTGAGTATCCGGCCATGTCCACCGAGTAGACATTCCACCCCTCGGAAACGGGGATCGCGTTGGTCCACGACCACTGGCCATTGGCGTACCAGTTTATCACAGCGTTCAGGTCTCTGTCATCGGGATCGTCCAGGAACATGCAGAACGACAGGATCGGATGCGTCGAAGCCTCGATGGGGGATGAAGGGAGCCACAGAAGATATGGATCCGTTCCCTGAGACACACCGTGGAAAACCCCCTGGGTCCAGGTGGTCGAGTCGGGGTGAAACCCGCCGATAAGATCAACGTCATCGGCCGAACTCATGTCCCAAGGATCACCCAAGACGTCCGTGGCGAAATCGCCGCCCGGTGCGACATGGTCTGTCTCATCAGGATGTATGAACGCCATGGTCGGCTTCCGATTCAGGATCAGCATGCCGCGGGCATTGTGCGTCACCGCATTACGGCCATCGTAGGCCACGCACGAGAGGTAGTAGGTTCCGCTGGCCATACTGCTCATATCCCACTGGTAGGCTCCCTGACCGGAGGCAGCATTCGCCAACGAGACGATCTGGGTCGAATCGGGACTGGTTGGCGCCGTCTTGTAGTACCAGGTCAGAGCCACTGCATCGTCGGCATCCGCGAGGTTCCAGCGCAGAGTGAAGCTGCTGTCCGCCAAGTCGTGGGTCATCAGAAAGAGGTGATCGATGCCGAAGAGGCTGTTGGGATGCTCGTTCGGGTCAATGCGGAAGATCGATGAGACAACGCCGTTCCATGGCTGGCTATTGGGCTCCATGATGAGGGACGACATGTCAGGGATGCGATACTCGTTCCATGCAGGACCGTAGACCGAGCCCGGGCCCGTGGGAGGATGCATCACGAAATCATCGGTCGTGTGCCAACTGCTGTATGTCGTATGACGCCACAGCAGCCGCATGACGGTCCACCTGTCAACCCATTGCCGGATGCGCGCGGCACCGTATCGGCGAGTGTTCACCGGACGCTGAAGTCCGGCGAACACCTCTGAATCGTCGTTCGTGCTGGTGCCCCAGAGCACGCCATTGGAGAACGACGGATTGGTGATGTTGTACAGGGCCTCGACATCCTCCCAGCCGCTCATGTCCCACGACTCACCCTGCATTTCAAGTGCGAACTCGTCGGGCCCCAACTCGTCGGGGTCGGTGATGAGCAGGAGGGGGACATCGTTCACCCGTAACGGCCCCGGGGCATAGGAGCGAACCGCGGGATTGATGCCGTCGCTGACCGAAAGGTAGACAAAACCGCCGGGATAGGGCAGATGCGCGGTGGACCAGCGGATGGAATCCGGCTGTCCGGTCGCCTGCACGGGCCCCCAGATTTGCGTTCCATCGAACCCGGTGTTATCCACATCATGGTAGCCCCGGACTGAGGCGCCTGTGTCATCGGACGCGATCCACTTGATCGTCGCCTTCGTCGCTTCGGTGCCGGGATCAGACAAACGGATCCAGTCGACCTGAATTGTGCTCCCGGATGCGTAGGTCGGATCGATACGCAACCCGTTGATGAGGTCGCTGGCTCCTGGGCCATCGAGCCATTCCTGCGAGAGGCTGTCGAGGCGCACCCGGTAGATCGCCCATCCCGGAGCGACAGGGATCGGAGTGGAAAAGTGGAGAGTCGCTCCGGTCGAGCCGGCGGCACCGCGGTACCAATACACGTACATGGCAGATGAGGCGCTGACGTTCATCCGGATGGACAGGAGACGGTATGTGGCCGGGTCGATGGGATACGTGTGCCCTGTGCGCCCTATGGTCTGAGCGCTTGCATATCCGTTGTGGAGGAGGTAGAAGTACGGATCCCCCGTGGCCGAGGTGGCCGACAGGATTCCATTGTTTACCGATGGTGCGCCCATATTGTAGTATAGCGTCCCATCGGAGATCTGGTTGAAATCCCACGGGTCCTCGAGAACATCGCGGGAGTACTCGCGAGTTCCCGGCACTCGCGGGCTCCCGCCATTCGGGGCGAGGATCGTCAGCTCCGGGGGATCATCGTCCCCTTTGGCGGCCGACACCACTACCAGCGCCCAGGTGGCTACCGCAAAGAACGCAAGGAGCGAACGTTCCGTCATGTGCCCACTCATAAGTGAACCAGCCATCTTGCCATGAGACTTCACCATCGAACACTGCACGCGCCGCAAGCTCGCCGGCTGCGAGCTAATCTCCGTACATGTCGACAAGTGATGCAAGTTCCGGGCCGCCGGTAGCCGCGGCCCGGAACATCGAGGCAATCTCACACTCAGGAGGCGTCGGGACGTGGCGGACGCAGCGTCACCACTGCGTAGCCCGCGAGTAGAAGTACGAAGAGCCCGAGGGAGAGCGGTGCGCCGCCGCTGAGATCCGGGAGCAGGCCTGGCTTCAGACACATCGGTATGGCAAGGAGGATGCCCATCACCGCCTCTCCGGCGATGAGACCAGAGCCAAACAACACGCCGGAATCGTGGGCAGCGCCCACTGAGGTCCTCTTGCGGTGCGTGAAGTATAGCAGGATCCCTCCCAGCAGTATCGGCACATCCAGCGATACCGGAAGGTAAATGCCCACGGCCACGGGCATGATGTGGGCGCGGAATCGCACGCCCGATCGCGCTAGAATCCAGTTGATCACCAGCAGTCCGATGCCGATGCCGATGCCGATTCCCACCATCCCCCATGGAAGGCCGGCGTCACCGAAGAACCCGCTCACGAGACTGGCGAAGAGGACCGCCTGGGGCGCCCGAAGCGCGCCTGGTGCGTCCGTACCTATCCCGTATGCGTGATGCAAGAGTGACAACGCCGGGGCAAGGAAGAAGGCCGGCACGATTACGCCCACAATCTCCATCCATTGCTGCTTGGCCGGAGTTGCCCTCACGAGCAGGCCGGTCTTGAGGTCCTGCGCGATGTCTCCCGCGGTGCACGTGGCACAGCACACAACGCCCGCCACGGAAAGACTGGCGAGAATCGCCGACTGCCCCCGAATGCCCAGCGCCATGAGGATACCGGACGCCACCAGCAGACCGCAGATTGTCATCCCGGACACCGGTGAATTGGACGAGCCCACCAGCCCGGCGATGTACGTGGCGACGGCGACGAACAGGAATGCCACCACTACCATGACCACGGTCATGAGAACGGCAAGCTCCGGCCTTCCCAGCACGGAGTCGTAGAACGCGAGTGTCCCGAGCGTGGCAAGCAGAAAGATCGTCGCAAGGGCCGGCAGCGGCATGTTCCGCTCCGTACGAGGGATGGCGGCGTGGCCCTCAGGCCCCTGGCCCGAACGTCGCAGCCCCAGAATCCCCGCTGCGATTCCCCGCCTCACGCTCCAGATGGAGCTGATG
>JALOPK010000085.1:10779-16048 GCA_025453925.1 Candidatus Eiseniibacteriota bacterium
TCCCCCAGATGTCTCCCGCTACCTCGAGGGCGTCGGCACCGGGCGCGACACCACCCAGCAGGGGCAGGACAATACCCCACGCTATCACGCCTCCGATGGTAATGAGCGCTGCTATGGGGAGATCCACGATGTAGCCGACCGCGATCAACGCAGGGCTCATGTCAGCGCCGACGTAGAGTGCCCGCTGCCCGAGGGAGGTCGCCCACTCGACCGTTCCCCTCACCAGCTTCACGCCGCTCACAAGGAGTTTGAACACCGTGCCCGTCAACAGGCCCAGCGCGATCGCCTTCACGCCGGCGCCGCCCTTCTCTCCGGTGATGAGCACCTCGGCGCAGGCGATCCCCTCTGGATAGGTAAGATCCGGGCGCTCGACAATGAGGGCGCGCCGCATCGGGATCATGAACACAATGCCCAGCAGGCCTCCGAGCAGGGCGATGAGGGTAGTGGGTACGAACTTGAAGTCCTGCCATGCGCCGACAAGGACGAGAGCGGGCACCGTGAAGACGATTCCTGCCGCGAGGCTCTCGCCGGCGGACGCCATCGTCTGTACGATGTTGTTCTCGAGGATGCTGCCCCGTCGGAACACACCCCTCAGAATTGCCATGCTGATGACGGCAGCCGGAATCGAGGCACTGACCGTCATGCCGGCATACAGGCCAAGGTACGCATTGGCTGCCCCCATGATAACGGAGAGGACGATGCCGAGGGAGACTGCTGCAATACTGGTCTCTCGGTCCTCGCGTCTCGCGGTAGTGCGCCTTTGGCGGTGGTGGTTGGTCACGGTCTTGCTCCCATGGTACCCTCGTCCTTGCTGATAGGGCTACGTGCGCATCAGCGTCAGGTGTCTCCGAATCGCGTCGATTGTGGGCTTCTCGCCGCTGATGGCGAGGCGAAGGGAGAGGTTGCGGAGCGTGCCCTCCAGATACCGGATGTCGTCCGGCAATTCCCGGGCCAACTCGCCGATGAGCGCGTCGGGAAGCCTGGCTTCCGATGCCTTCTGCTTGGCCATGATGATCGCCGTCTTCAATGCGACGCTGGCGGTCCCCACGTGGACCGTGGCGCCGGTTGAGAACTGCGACCGGATTTCATCCAGCAGCACATCGAGCTCCTCCAGCGGCCGGTCGCTGGTTGCCGCAACCTGCTTTCCCTGCGCGCAGAGAAGTCGGAACAGCTTTGCGAATTCCTGCTGCACTCCGCGATGGCGTGCCAGGAACTGGATGTCGTCGAGAAGCAGGAGATCGGCTCGCTGGTATCGGGAATGGAACTGCTCCACCGACTTGGTCTCGATGGCTTCTGTCAGTTCGTGTTCCACTTCCGTGGCCGGGAGCCACGCCAGACAGCGGGAAGGATCCCGGGCCAGGGCGCGATTGCCGATGGCGCACAGCAAGTGGGTCTTGCCATGACCGACTTCGCCGTAGATGAGCAGCGGGTTTCTCGCCGTCCCCGGATACTCGGCAGCCTCTTCGGCCGCAAGGTAGGTCGTTCGGTTGGCGTCGCCCACCACGAAGGTCTCGAAGGAGAGATTCGGCGGCGGCTGAGGGAACACGGGCATCGCTGCGGTGACTTCAGGCGCGAAGGCGACCTCAGCGCCGTAGTGGAGAGAAATCGCCCGACTCAATGTGTCGCGGGGGCACAGAACCGGGCGAACCCGCCGCCGCAGGAACGCCGATATCGCCTGGACCGCACGGTCGTTCATGGGATTGGCGAATGCCACCGTTACCTGGTCGAACGAGGCGCCTATAGGCATGGCCTGGTACTGGTGCGCCATGGACGAGGGGATCAAACCAACGATGTCAGCGCTGATCTTGCAGTCTGCAAGGGTAGGTTGCAGGCGTGCATAGTGCCGTGCAAGCAGCGGCAGGAGAATGCTCTCCTCGACGAAGCCGAGTTCCACCAGAGTGTTGCCGAGGATTTGGCCCGTGCGGCGCTGGTGATGGAGAGCCTCCTTCAACTGATGCTCGGTGATCACCCTTTCCTCCACCAGCATTGTCCCGAGGCGCTTTCGTTCCTGTTTCATCCCTTGCTGCTCCGATGCACATCTCGATGGGGGAACCGGCCAGTGGTGTGTCGACCATTGCACATGCCGGGTTCTTCTATCAGACCCGGTGTCAAAAGTCAAGAGGCGCAATGTGGGCACGCGCCCCGTTCGCACGATCTACGGGTACTTCTCGGGGACAAAGCGAAGGCACCCCGGCCGGATCCCGGCCGGGGTGCCCGTATGTGGCGGGAACTACCGCAGAACGATCATTCGCTGGGTCGCCTGGTCGGTGCCTGCGACGATCCGCGCGAAGTAGGTACCCGCCGCGACGGGCCGATGGTCCCGGTCCCGCCTATCCCACATCGCCGAATGAGTGCCCGCGTCCAGAACGCGGTCGATGATCGTAGCGACCTCTCTGCCCATGATGTCGTAGATGGCCAGAGAGACCGGAGACTTCTCTGGTAGATCGAATCTGATGGTCGTCTCGTCGGTCATCGGGTTGGGGGCGCTCTGATGGAACTCAAACGTGAAGGAGATCGGCTTCGGCGGTCCGAAGGCCAGGGCCGCGCCGACTCCTCCGGTCACACTCAGCGTGTAGGAACTCGTCGCTCCGTTGTACCCATCGACAAAGAGATAGTAGCGGCCAGTCGTTGCCGAGTAGCTCCCGGTCTCGGGATTCGAGGTGGAATAGCCGCGGGCAACCTCGGTCAGGCCGGAGTTGTACAGGAACCAGTCGAGATCAACGGAGCTGCCGATGGCCAGCGAGATGTTCACCGTGCCCGCAGTCGTGACGTCGAAGTAGAACCAGTCGTCATCGGTGCTTGACGAGATGGAGCCAGACACGGTGACCCCCGAGCCGACAGGACCATCACTCGTCCCGGAGTCGTTGTTTGGTTCGCTCTCCGCGGTGATGTAGCTCACTCCGCTGCTTCCCGTCACGCTGATGTCGTCGAAGGCCATGCCGTCGGTGGTCATCGGGTAGTCGTCATACTGCTGGAACTTGACCACGAAGGTGCTGGTCAGGCTCAGGCCGGCGGTGGCCGCCAACTGGTCCACGTCAAGCGTGAACTGGTTCCAGGTGTTGTCGGTGTAGGAGGCGCCCGCGAGGCTGTAGACCTTGGTGAAGGTACTGCCGCCGTTGCTGGAGAAGTAGACCCCGTCATTGGTCTGGGTCTCGTCGTTGAAGTCCTTCCACCAGAACGACAGAGTTGCCTGGGTGTAGCCCGCCAGATTGAGGCGCAGCCAGGCAACGTTCTGCGAGTAGCCGCCGCTGGTGGCGTCGTCCATGCACATGTGGTACGAGCCGCCGTGCGGGGTGTTGGTGGTCAGCAGCCTGACGCGCCCGTTGTTGTTGGAGCTGGTGGACCAGTACTGGTCGACAGCCCCGGTCTCGAAGCCCGTGCTGTACGGCAGCGTGGCATAGGTCGCCCCGGAGACCTGGATGGTGAAGTTGGCGTTGCTGATGTCGTTAGTGGCAGAGGCCGCGGCATCAGAGACCCGCACGCGGCCCTGGGTGGTCGCGGTCGACGGAACCGTCCACGCCTGGGAACCGTCATTGGGAGTGGAACTGGTGATAGTAGTCCAATTCACTCCCGCGTTGGTCGAGTACTCCAGCATCACGTTGGCGATGGTGCCGGTGGACGTCCACGTGATGGTGTAACTGGCGCCGCCGGTGAGGGTCTCGCCTCCGTTCGGGGCCGTGACCGTCACGCTGTTCGTCACGGGCAACTGGATGGTGAAGTTCGCGTTGCTGACGTCGTTGGTTGCTGCGTTGGCTGCATCTGAGACGCGCACACGCCCTTGGCTGGTGGCCGATGACGGCACAGTCCACGCCTGGGAGCCATCGTTGGTCGTAGAGCTGGTGATGGTCGTCCACGAGGAACCGGCATTCGTGGAGTATTCCAGCTTCACGTTGGCGATGCTGCCGGTGGACGTCCACGTGATGGTGTAACTGGCGCCGCCGGTGAGGGTCTCGCCTCCGTTCGGGGCCGTGACCGTCACGCTGTTCGCCGGCCCGCCGCCGCCGACTGCCGCGGCTGCGTCGACCATGCCATAGCCGGTGTAACGATCCCACCCGGCGCCTGATTCGACGCTGCTGACATCCTGGGCGGTGGTCACCAGCCGGTCCCGGATCTGGGCGTTGGTGAATGATGAGTTGGCCGACTTGATGAGGGCGCACACGCCGGCCGCATACGGCGTCGCGCACGAGGTTCCGTTGAACCACTTGGAGTAGTTGCCGGAGTCGTAGCCGCCGCTCCCGCTGATATCAGTGGTCGGCAGGATGGTCGGGGCGATAACGTCTACGGCACCTGCGGCATTCTGGGTCGTGGTTCCGTAATTGGATCCCCACCAGCGCTCGCCGTCGCACGTGTAGCCGTTGGGATCGGTGTTGACGCCAGGATTCACTTCGCTGGAGCTGCTGCTGCTGCGCTTGCGCTCACCGCATGGAGATGCGGCGCCGACGCCGATCACGTAGGAGTTGATCGCGGGATAGCTGATGGTCGAGCTGTTCTCGTTGCCGGTGGCAGCCAGAATGGTGCAGCCTTTGTTGTAGGCGTACAGGATCGCATTGTCGGTGGCCGTGTCACTCGATATGGCCGCCCCGAGACTCATGCTGATGACGTGCGCGCCGTTGTCTCCGGCATAATAGAGCGCATTTTGGATCGCGGAGAAGTACATGGAGCCATCGCTGGAGGCGACCTTCAGGGGCATGATCTTGCAGTTGGCAGCGATGCCAGCGGCACCGACGCTGTTGTTCACCTTGGAGGCGACAACGCCTGCGCAGCACGTGCCATGGCCGGCTTCCGCACTGTTATCCATGGGATTGCTGTCATTGTCGCCGTAGTCGTAGCCCGTGACCAAGGTGAGATCCGGGTGCGCGGTGTCCACCCCGCTGTCAATGATGGCGACGATGACCGTCGAGCTGCCGTAGCCCTGACTCCCGTCCCAGGCTGCGTGGGCGTTGGCATCGAAGCCGACGGTTCCCACAGCCGAACCAGCCTCGTGCGAGCCGGCGCTCCAGTTGAAGGAGAGCATCTGAGCCGTGTTGTTGTGCCCCCAATGCATGGAATGGAGCGGATCGGTTGGTACTGCGGCGGGGACCGCTCGCCAATCCGGCGAGGCCGCCTCAATGTTCTCGTCATCCGCGAATGCCCTTGCAACAGCGAGGGGATCCTGCGCTGGATCGATCTCGACCATGAACCACCGGTCGACTCCGATTCTGGCCTGCAGGTCCGCATCCTTGAGGCGGTCATACGGTTTGACCAGTCGCGTCGCGCCGAAGCGGCCGCA
>JALOPK010000418.1 GCA_025453925.1 Candidatus Eiseniibacteriota bacterium
ACAGGGCGAGCGTGCCGGCACGGTACATCGGATAGGCGAACCCTCCGCTGAAGAATGCCAGATTGTCCGCATCCAACCCCATGTGCTGGGAGACATACGTGCCCGTGAAAGTCGCCCGTTCGAGGAACGAGAGACCCGCGGGGTTCCAGTAGGGCGCGGTTGCGTCGCCCGGCACGGCCACAAAGGCGCCTCCAAGGCCCAGAGCCCGGGCGCCGCCACGATCCTCAAAACCCGCTCTCGCCGTTCCCGGCAAGATCAGTAGGAGCGCGGCCAGGCCTAGTACCGCCACGCCGAGCTTCCTGTACGGCATTGGGCGCCTCCCTTCGATGTTGTTTCGCGCGTTCATCGGTATCACCCGGGGCCTATCGGGCAACGACCACGGTGCCCGTGGTCGTGCTCCCGTTGTTGTTGACCTGGAAGACGTAGACGCCTGAGGGTACGAGAACACCCTCCTTGTCCTTGCCATTCCAGTGGATATAGAGGTCACTGTAGGCCTGATCCACCGTGGTCAGCTCGTTTACTTCCTGGCCATCTCGGGCAAAGATCGTCACCCGGCTGTTGACCGAAGTCACCGGGATGTTCGCCACGTCGTTGTAGTCATCACCGTTGGGGGTGATGATGGCGTGGAACTGACCCTCAGGGGGTGCTTCGTCCGGCAGCCTTTCCACCGTCACCGTAGCGCTGACCTGCTGGGTTCCATAGCCCACGGCGGTAATGAGGTTGTCGCCCACCAGCAAGGGAACTCCACTCAACGACCAGTCACCTGTCGACGCGTCGAAACTCGTCGCCAGCGTGCCGTTGACTCTCACCCAGGCGAGGTTGTGCGAGGTGCCACGCACCACGACAGAGGTGGTGTCGTACGGGAATACCTGCCCATCAGTCGGGCTCGTGATGGCGATCACTGGCTGGCCCGAATCCGGCACGCGGAACACGGTGATCGTCGCCGTCACCGTCCCGCCGGCGTAGTTGGTGCCGATTGCGGTGATGGTGTTCGCCCCGATGTTGAGAGGCACCGCCGCCAAGTCCCATGCACCGGTTGCCAAGTCGAGGTCGGCAGCGAGTCCATTGACGCTCACTGCCCAGATGCAGTGGGATGTTCCCAGCACATCGAGCGCGGTGGCGGAGGTAACGAAGCTGTCGGCAGGCGCCGTGATGGCGATGCTGCCCGGATCACCGCCGCAGCCGGATTCGTACCAGACTGTCACGGTGTCGGCAACGATGACGTTCTCACCGAAGCCACGGGCGATGATGGTGTTCCATCCGTCAACCAACGCGACGGAGGCCTGGAAGGCGGGAACATCGTACTGCGCGGGGATGCCGTTCACCTCCACGTAGCCCACGTTCTCGGCCGTGCCGGTCACCATCACCGGCGTCTCGTTCAGCGCTGCTCCGTCTGGCGGATAGGTGATGCTGATGGATGGCGCCGCGGACCCGACCACATAGATCATGACATTGTCTTCGGCCGTCGCATCGAACCCGTAGGCCGTGGCCGTGATGGTGATCGCGGCGTACGGAGCAGGCAGGCCCAGCGAGACCTCCCAGGCGCCGGTTTCCACGTTGGGGAACGCCGTCTCCACGGGGCCGCCCGGATAGGTGACTTCAATCCACGCGGCATTGGTGGATCCGCCGCTCACATTGATGAGCTGGGCGCTCGTCACATGCTGATCCGGCGGGAAGGTGATCTCGACCGTCGGAGGCGTGCCGCCCACGACGTAGACCGTGATCACGTCTTCCACCGTGGCCATGTCGACCCCGGTCGCGATGGCGCGAATCTCGTTGGGGCCGATCTCCAGCGGCACGCTGGGGCATTCGAACGTCAACGCCGCTGGGTCGAGCGTAGCCGGAAGCCCGTTCACCTCGACCATGAAGGCGCCGCTGAACGTGCCCGCGACATCAACCGATCGCTCGGTGAAGATATCCCCATCTTCGGGTTGAGTGATGTCCACCGCCAAGGGTGGAGGCGCGACTACGTAAACCGTGACCTCGTCAGTCACGACGCGGTCGATGAGTTCGCCTGGAGGCGGCGTGCCATAGCCGGTGGCCATGATGGACGTCTCACCCAGTTGGTCGATCGGGTAGTTCTCATACATGAACGTGCCGGTCGTGAAGTCGGGGCTCCAGGTGATGTCGACCCACTGATCCATGATCATGACCGCGCCGACATTCTCTAGCGTGCCCGACACGGCCACCGCTCCGATCTGCTGGAAGCTCCCGTCCGGCGGCATGGTGATGGTCAGCACGGGAAGCGGCCCGCAGGAGGGCAGCCGGATCACGAGGATCTCGTGGGAGGCGGTGCGCCCGTAGGTGCCGTTGCCTTCCGCCACGATTGTGTTCGGCCCCATTTCCAGCGGGATGCCCAGCGCGCTGAACTCGCCGGCAACCGGATCCAGTGTCATCCGGGCAGGCTTTCCGTTCACCCAGATGGAGACCATGTTGGAGAACACGCCGTTCACGTCCAGGCTCTCCTGGCAGGTCACATAGTGATCAGTCGGCCAGGTGATCTGCAGGCTGGGATCGCCCAGCATCTGCAGGGCGGCATCGTCCTGATTGTTGCCCTCGGTGGTCTCCTGTCCGAACAGGTCGACCGGCCTGACCGTGTACCAGTAGGTCATCGCCGTGTCGGCGGTCTCGTCTCCGAAGAACGGTACCGTGACGGTGTTGTCACCGCCGTCGATCCGCGTGCCCAGGTCGCCCATTGCTTCCGAACGGTAGACTCGGTAGTAGGCGAACCCGATACCCGCATCCTCGACTGCCGTCCACGTGAGGCGGATGTACTCGAGCCGACCCACCGCGTCGAGATCGGTCACCGGCGCGGGGCCGCTGGCATCCTGGGTGGAGAACACCGGATCTGACCACTCGCTCATAGTCATCTCGGCATTCCGCGATCTGACCCTGTAGTAGAACATCAAGCCGTCTTCGAGCACGTCCTGGAAGGTGTAGCTCGTCCCCGTGATCCACCCGCTCGAAAGATCGAGTTGCTGGGGCTCCGGGAAGTCGGGATCGGTGGCGGCCCCGACGAAGTACTGCGTCGCGCCCGATGCGCTTTCATTGCTCCAGGACACGGTGTTCGAGAGGCCGGCCGTCAACTCCGGTTCGTCGTTCATTGTGGGGACGTTGGGCTGCGCCCATGCCATTCCCGCCATGAGGACAAGTCCGGCCAGCAGGAGCCCAGGAATCGTCCTTTCAGCCTTCATATGCATCTCCCGTCTCTCCTTCCTAATGCGAGGCATGCCTGCGCCAACCTATCGCGTGAGGACGACACGGGCGACGTCCGAGCGGCCTCCCACCTCAAGGTGGCAGAGGTAGACGCCCGGCGGTGCGGATTGACCCGCATCAGTCGTCCCGTCCCAGGTGACATGGTAGGTGCCAGGGAGAACCTGCCCGAAGTAGAGGTTCCTGGCGAGCCTTCCC
>JALOPK010000086.1 GCA_025453925.1 Candidatus Eiseniibacteriota bacterium
ACCTTCGCCCTCCCGGCCTCTCCCATGGCCCGGGCAAGGTCCGGGCGGTCCATCAAGAGCGCCACGTGCTCCGAGATGGCGTGCCAGTCGCCGAAAGGCACGAGGAATCCATCCACACCGTCATCTAGGACTTCCGGGATTCCTCCGGCCAGCGCGCCAATGACCGGTTTCGAGGCGAGCCAGGCGTCAAGAATCGCGATCCCGAAACTGTCGGCCCGTGAGGGGAGCACGACGACGTCGGCCGCTGCCAGCGCATCTCGTTTGATGTCGTCGCCCACTTCGCCCAGGACCAGTAGTCCCGCCAGTTGATCCGCCGACCGGTATGAGAGATAGCCCGTCTCGAAGTCAGATCGCGGGTAGCCGATGAAGACCCCGGTGACGTCACGGCCCGAGGCACGGAGCGCGCAGACGGCCTCTGCCGCATGGTGGCTTCCCTTCTCATGCGTCTGCGTTCCCAACTGGAGCACGATGGTGCCGCTCAGGTTGTAGCGGGAGCGGAACCTCAGGCCGTCACCGCCGATGCAGGTGTCCGGATCCACACCCGGGCCGATGGTGATCAGGTGGTCCTCGGCGATTCCCCGGGCGGTCAGAAGTCGGCGCTCGACATCGGTATTGCACACGACGAGGTCGGCGTGCTTCAGAAGCATGGGCACGCCGTGCCCCAGGAACTCCTGGCGGTACTCTACCCGCCCCGGCTCTCCGGCATGGATGAGTCCCAGTACGACCAGCGGCGCTTTCCAGCGCCGCGCGACCGCCAGACCCGCCACCAGAAATGGCGTGTGCGGCAGCACGCCGGCGACGACCAGATCGAATCTGGTGGGTGAAATGAGCGAATGCGTGAGCAGGCCCGGGGCGTGGGTGGCGGGATCTCGGAAGGCCCACACGCTCCAGGGAGGCCGCAGCGTCCTCAGGCGGTGGAAGTCGTTCTGGTGCCGCATCGCCCACCGGGAGAGCCCGAATCTCCGTACCGTCACGCCATGCCGCCGCTCGTCGCGAAGCGCGGCGCGGCGAAGCGCCCGGTCGACGAAGAAGTGGGTGTCCCAGGCCTCGGTGGTCCACGCCGCTACATCGGCTCCCTCGGCGGCAAGTCCCTCGGCGAGCCGGGCCATGTGCACGGAGGAGCCGGAGCGGTTGGGCGGATAGAGAGGTGATACGAAAAGCGCTCTCACGGTGTCTCCGCTCCCGAGCGAACCCGGGGGTCGTCCGGTGCCAGGAGGCGTACCTCGATCACCCGCACCTCGAACCATGGCTCGTCCTCCGCATCAACGGCGAACTGCAACACGGCAGCGCCTCTGCCCCGAGGCAGGGCATGCTGAAGCGTGTGCCAGCCAGGCTCCGGCGCCCACGTCCATGAGTGCCGTCCCACGCGCCCGCGGATCACTGGCACCGGGGGCCGCTCCACGTGGAAGAACAGGCGAACCTGAACCACCGAGGCGCCATGGTCCGGGCGCTGGAGACGACAGACGCCACCGCCGGCATTTAACACGCGGTATGAGGGATAGGAAGGCACCGTGGCGCCCCATCCTTCACGGAACCCTTGTTCGTTCACCCCCGCGACGGCCCAACTCGACCAGTTCACCTTGATACCCTATCTCTTGTCCCGCATGGCAGCGAGCGGCAGATCGGCGTGCGCCGCGTCGCGCCATCCCGTGAGCTTGCGAAGATCATCGCCCACAAACATCCACGCTCCCACGCTCGCATCTTCGGCATACGGCGGCGCGTTGAGGGCGAGCCACGCCAGGAGCTGGCCGCAGCTCTCCACGCTTTGACTGGGCGGGATCGTGAGGCCAACGAAGGGCAGCCCGCTGGAGAGGCGCATGGCGGGAAACAGCCCGTTCCTCAGAAGATGCGCGTTGCCCTCCCACTCGGGCACGTTGACGACGATGACCGGCCTGCCCGGAGACACCGCACCCACGGCGCGCGCCACGATGGGCGCGACCCTGGCGCCCGACGTCAGCCAGTCGCGGCACGCACTCCGCGCCTGGGGCGTCATGACGAGACCCAGCGCCGCCACGATCCCTACCGCGCCCCGAAACGCCCGACCGCGGAGCAGGCTGATTCCACACCCTGCCGCGGTCAAGACCGGCAAGACCATGACGTAGAGGAAGCGGGGTTGTTCCGGCCCACCCAGGCGGACGAGGGGAAACATCGTGATGGATGCCCACGCCCATAGGGCAACGGCAGTCCAGCGCCGGCGACGGACCCCCGCCCAGGCCGCGGCAAGACCCAGCGCAGGCCAGAGCGGCCACCATCCGGACGTCCCCTCCCGGCCCAGCGCCAGCCCGAGATACGCGCCGAGATGTGCCAGGAGCCGGGGCAGGCTGAACGGCGCCGTGTACCCGCCGGAAAGGCGCTGGTGGGACCCCGTGGCCTCCAGGGCGGCCATGTACCCGGCAGTGATCACGGCCAGCACCGCGGCCCACCGTGCCGCGTCCCGTCCCCTACCCCGGGCGGCCAGGAGCAGGGGAAGCCCCCATGACAGTCCTACTGCCGCTTCCTGGCTCGCCATGGCCACCGCGATGAGCGGAATGGCGAGCAGGGTTCGCCGCCCTGCCGTCACCCCGGCCATCGCGGCGCATACGCAGGCCGCGGCCAGGGGCCCGCACCGGGCAGAGCTCCAGCACACGGCTTCGTGCAGGGCGGGAAGCGTCGAGAAGCAGGCCGCCACTGCGCCCCCTGCCGCCCGACTCCCGCACAGCGCGGTGACAAGACGGGCGAGTTGCCACGCGCAAAGCCAGTGGAGGAGGAGATCCCCCAGGTGGATCCACCGCGGATCCATCGCTGCCTGCGCCCACCACGAGCACCAGCATGCGGGGCGGAAGAAGAGGCCCATCTCCAGCACCGCTCCCGTGCGTGCCCGCTCCAGCCATACCCAGTCATCGCTCACCAGCCCGCCCCCAAACATGGAGCCCCAGGCAACCGCGACCAGGAGTGCCAGACCTCCGGGGATCGCCAGAATCCGGGCGACCGCGGCCGCCCCTCGCCATCCCCGGCCCGCCGGTGCGCGCGATGGAGCATCTGGAATGGCAGCCATGGTCAAGACCGTCATTCCTCAGTGCACTCCCAGGGGCACCATGGCGGGGATGCCAGCGACCTCCACCGGTTCACCATCCACGCGGAGTCGAGCGACACGACCCGCGTCCAGCTCGATGTCCACCAGGCAACCCGAGATCCGTGCACCCTGAATGCGAACAAACTCATGGCCGAGGGGCAGGGGCGCCACGATGAGATTCCCGTCCATCGCTGGCTGCAGGCCCACGGCGTGCTTCATGATGAGATCCACGGTCCAGGAGTGAAGGTAGTCATCGATCCCCCGGTAGAGTGACGGCCGGCCGTTCAGCGGATTGTAGTGTTCGAACGCGTTCGGCCGTTGCGCGTCGCCCGCGTGAAAGAGCACATGCAGCGTCTTCGTGAAAGCGGCCGCGGCTCTGGGCAGCAACTCCGGCATCTGCCACGCCTGACGGGCGATGGCATCCACGATGTGAGAATTGGACATCGGCCAGGTGCGGCCATTCCACGGGCAGTTCATCCTGCGGCCCTTCCAGCGGCCCTCCGCGTCGAACAGCGGATCCTCCATGGAGAGTGACGGAAACGGGGAGCGCGACCAGAACTTGGCGGGATCGAAGAGCTGCCATAGGGCCTTTCGGTGCGAGGCGTCCGGGATATCCGTCAGGAACGGGTAGAAGCACGTGAGTGCGGCGACGCCCGTCCGGCGGCCCGTGGCGGGATCCACATCGAAGAACATGGCGGCGTCGGGGTCCCACAGGGCGGTCGTGACCGCGTTGCGTATCCGGGCTGCGACGTCGCGCCATTTCTCCGCCTCGGCGTCGAATCCCAGGGATGCGGCCAGCCGTTCCAGCGCGATGTAGAGCGTGTAGGCATAGACGGTCGCATCAACGCCCTTCAGATCGAAGCGCCGTCCCCAATGCTCGCGATCCGCCTCGGGATCGACCGCCAGATAACGGCGGGAGTACTCCTGGCCCGTCTCATAGTGGTTCTCCACCGTGTACAGGCCGCTTCCATCAGGATCGCGCTCATGGGTAAGCCACGCGGCATACCGGGAGAGGCAGTGGTGCGCCCGGGAGGAGAATGCGGGGTCGGGGTGCACCGCGAGGAGATCGAGCACCGCGCCGCCCCAGTCGGCATGGTAGAACGCCTCCGGGCGTGGACCCTCGATGTCAACTATGCCGGGGAACCGGCCCCCCGGCTCCTGCGCATCGAAGAAGGCCGTCAGCTCGTGCAGGGCCGCGTCGGGCGAGCACATCCACCGCATTTCGCGGACATGCGCCGGCAGGCTGTAGGAGATGGCCCGCCGGAAGTAGCCGCTCCCTTCGCACACCACCGGCCGCCCCAGCCACCCCTCGCCAGGTGCCTGGGTCTGGAGGCGCAGGGCGCTCCATCGATACCAGTAGTAGGATCGAATGTGCTCATCGGAGCAGTCGAACCTCGGCACCCCTGCGAAATGGTCCTCCCACGCGCCAAGGCTTTCGTCGATTGCGTGGGCGTCAGCGCGTACGCAACGCGCCGCCTCCGCAGCCGCAAGCGCGGGCGCCGCGGCGAGGGACATCGCCACATTGGCGATGACCGGCCCCCTGGCGGATACCGATAGCCCGAGCCGGAGCCCGGCGTGCCAGAATCCTCCTCCCTGGGCCGGGGCATGATCGGTAGTGGTGCGGGTTTCCCAGAGAGCGCAGTGCCGCCAGTTCGGCACCTGCATGCCGGATTCGGACGGCACGATCGTCGGCTGCGGAACGCCGGGCCCCATGGTCAGGGCCAACCAGACCGTGTCGCTGGCGCCCGCCGGAGCAGAGAGACGTCGGGGAATCGCCACGCACCCAGACATGACGTAGGCCCATCCTTCATCGGGTTGCACGGTCCACGCGGCCAGAACAACATCAAGGCTGCGATCGCATTCGAAACGGACTTCGCTCACCAGCGCTCCCGAAGGGAGCACGACCTTGCGCTCGCTGAGCTTGAGGCCTCCAGGCGATTGGTACTCGGTGATCACGTACGCAGGGTTCCATCGACGCTTCATCACGGAGAGCTCGATGGGGTCCCCGGCAAGATCCAGGAGATCGAGGGTGAAGAGCGGCCCGATCGCGTGGCGATAGTATTGCGCGGGGTCCCAGAATCCGGGTCGCGAGAGCGCCGCGGGAAACGATGGCGCGAACAACACGGGCCCCGCGCCGCCGAGGCTCCACTTGTCGCTGCGGGCCAGGCTCTGGATGATACCGCGTTCGAAACTTCCCACGTGGGGCCTCCGGTGTAGGGGCCGTGACACAGACGGCGGGGCAGAGAGTTCAGAGCCCGTGAACGTAGGGCCGCCCCCGCCCTCCGCGCAATGCCGGCCGTGGACTCGATGGAACGCAGGAAGCTCCCGGCCCGGTGCCGAGTCCGGGAGACGGATCGCGCCGTTCCACCATCGGCACGAGGACCGGTCTGCGGCGAAACCTGATCGCCTCGGGGATGACATGGTGGAGTGCCCCTGCTGAATTTGGTGCATATAGGACAGGTCCAATATGAGACATGTCCTATATGCGTGGCATCCTACCGCGACACCGAAGACGTCGGCCGCAGGCACACAGCGCGGCATCCGCGGATGCCGTGCGCCGCGGTACGAAGGGAGGTTGCCGTCGGGGCCGCCCGTGGTGTTATTCACAGCGGTGTCACCGACATGCCGGATGTTGCCCGACGCGTGCGTCTGCGCCATCGTCAAGGAGGCTTCAGTGCGCGCCCTGCCGTTCTTGAAAAGCCCGTCCCGGAACCCGGGGCTGCCTATCGCGGCCCGGGCGCTCGCGTTGGCGTTGTTGGCCGCTCCCGGAGTGTCCGCGCTCTCCTACGTGCAGTCATCGGCTGGACTGACGCCGCCGAACTTCGAGGGGGGGAGAACCGAAGTCGAGATGGCCGACATGAACAATGACGGGAACCCGGATCTCGTCTCCATCGGCGACCACGGTTCGCCGAATGTGAATGCCGACGAACATGGGATCATGGTCTGGTTCGGTGATGGCGCGGGAGGGTGGAGCGTGCATCAGCAGGGCAGCTTCGGCTATGGCGGGGTTGCCGTCGGCGATGTGAACAATGACGGGCTCACGGATGTGGGCTACGGGATGCACCACGACTACTCCGGCACCGATTTCGGTGATCAGCTCATCGAGGTCGCCCTTGGCGACGGTTCAGGGATGAACTGGCTGCCGTGGGACGACGGGCTGGCGACCAATGGTGAGACGTGGGGCATGTTCTGTACCGACTTCGCCGATGTGGACGTTGATGGCGACCTGGATCTCGTGTCCAACTCGTTCGGCTCTGGCGCCGGCATCCATGTCTATCTGAATCAGGGGGATGGCACCTGGGTTCAGTCGTTCGGTTTCGTGGGCGGCAATTCCGACATGGACATCGTGTTCGGTGATGTGAACGGCGACGGCTTCGCGGACTTCGCGGCCGCCCACGCCAATGGGACCGTCTACCTGGGGGACGGGACCGGTGGGTTCACCGTGATTGACGGCAATCTGCCCGGCACGGCATGGTCCCGGGGAGGAGGCGATCTGGGCGATGTCGATGGCGACGGCGCCGACGAACTCTCGTTCTGCACGAGTTCCAACGGGGTCGCCGTGTGGAAGCGTCTCGATGGGAATGCGTGGGTCAGTCTGTCGGGCACGTTGCCGGCCAGCGGCGGGTACGCTTTCACGCAGCTGTGCGACATGAACGCCGATGGTATGGTGGACCTCATTGCGTACGGCGGAGGTCAGGCGAGGGTGTGGACTGGTGACGGAGCCGGAGGATGGCTCGAGGCCGCGTCGTTCACCACGCCGACTCCGAGTTCGGCTCAGTCGTTCCGCGTTGGCGCCGACTGCGACCACAACGGCCACCCGGATATCGTCCTGGTGGCCGAAGAAGGATCGTGGCCCAGCTATCGGAATCGCCTCCGGTTCTACAAGGAAGCGTCGCCCGCGACCGATGTGACCATCATGGCAGTTCAGCCGGGCCCCAAGCGTCTCCTGATCGGCGGGTCCGTGCAAACGATCGGATGGCTGAGCGCCGTTCCCGATGAAGGCCCGGTGGAGGTTGACCTCCGCCTCTCCACAATGGGCGCCGAGGGGCCGTGGTTGCCGGTGGCCGACTCAGTGCCGAACAATGGCAGCCATCAATGGATTGTGCCCGACGGACTTACGAGCTCGCGGTGCTGGATCCGCTACACGTTGCGGGCCGGCGGGCACGAGACGAGCTGCGTGTCCCGGGGACCATTCACCATCGTGCCCTCGCCGGGCTGCAAGGATCCTCAGGTGCTGGTGGACGTTCAGGCAGGACAACTCGTCCTGTCGTGGGCTCCCATCGCGGGGATCGCCGAGTACAATGTGTACCGTGGAACCGCCGCATTCTTCGGTCCTGACACCGTCTCATTCACCAACCGGGTTGCCGTGCTGGACAGCCTGCAGACGGCCTTCTCCAGCCCGGAGGGTGTGGGCGATCCCGACGTGAGTGTCTTCTACCGAATCACGACGGTCGGCGAGGAGGGCGATGAACTCGGCCGGTCGCAGCCCGCGGGCGAGGTTGACCTTCCGGCCCAGATACCGTAGCCAGTCACCGCATGTCACGACGGGTCTTCGCGTCCCGTTGCGGACCGCAGGCCGGAGGAGGGCGGGACTACACTCCGGCTGCGCCGGCGGATCACACCACTGATATGCGCGCCGCCTCTCGGCGGTGCATGATCCTTTGTACCCAGAATCCCGCCCCCTGAACCTCCCCTATTCGGGTCGCACGCGCGGAGCGATTCCCAGGATCGTGGCCAGATTGGCGCCCGGGTCGACATGGGCCTCGATCTTGCCCGGCACCTTGGTCGTGAGCAGCGTCGTGACGCCCGGCCCATGGCCGGACGTGTAGCAGTCGGAGTGCACCACGATCCCGATGGACACGGCGCCCTGCTTGTAGATGCGGCCGAACGTGTGATCGGTGTCCAGCACGGCCACGAAGTCGCCGAACCGAAGATCCGCCAGCCCGTACTCCTCCACGGTCTGCTCGTCGAAAAGCTGGATGTCGTAATCACCGGTCCACGTCTGCTCCGAGCCCAGGCCCGATCCCATGATCTTGCCCGGCACCATCTTGGCAACCCCGATCCGCAGACACCCGTCGCGTTCCTCGATGGGCATCCGGTGCAGGAGCCCGGGCACGCCGCGATCGCCCTTGGCATCACCTGTCACGATGGTGGCGACATTGCCGATGCACGCCAGGGCGTTGTAGGCCCGGTTGTAGGCGTCCGCGTAGCCTTCGGCCTTGTCGGTGTTCATGGTGGACACCCCTGGCTCGACATGGTCCGCCGCCAGCCCAACACAGACGTCGCCGATACGCTTGTTGTACGTGATCCCGCCGACGCCGGGCAGCAGCAGCACCTCCCCGTCGTGGCCCAGCACAAAGGGGCGTGAGCCTTTCACCGGGTGAGAGACTTTTCCCATGACTGAGAGTATCACAAGGTCAGGTTCATTTGTTCGAAGCATCCGAAGCACTCCAGTCCATCAAGTGGCGCCGCGCAGGCGAATCGCGCGCGGCAGGGAGGACGGCGTTCCGGCGAGCACTCCCGCTGTCCACGCGGGGCATCCTCCGGACGCGCACACCACACGGCAGGAGCCCCGGCAGCGCCGCCGGGGCTCCCGCCAAACGAAACCTATTCTCTTGCGGGCTCTCGGGGAAGCGGGATAGGAGCCGCAACGGAATCCGTCGGAGCCTTCATGGAGTCCGGGGGCGCGGGGGGGGGCTCCAGAATCTCGTCTGCGGTCTTCGTCAGCGTCTCGATACGGTACGAACCAATCTCGTAGACCCACCTGCGACCATCGAGGCGTGCGAACCGGCGCCCCTCTGTCTGGGCGGTATCGCCCACGGAAATGGTGTGGTCCGTGCCGTTCTTGAACACGAGGTTGACTCGGAGGTAGGGATTCTCGAATCCACGGTCCTCCGCGCCGCCGGAGGTCACCTCATCAGCCCGGAAGTTGCTCAGCGTGTTGACCAGCCGGGATGCGAAATCCTTCTTCAGCATTCCCTGCTTGGGCGCGAGCATCTCCCAGTTCCCATCGTCCTTCGCCTGGAGCGTCATGACGCTGTCGGCGCGGCTGATCTCGATCTTCGTGATCTCTTCCTTCGGCACACGGATGATGAACATGTCCCGCATGCCCCGCGACGGGCGGTCGAATTGATTCTTGATGCGGTCGCCGACGACGTACACCGCATCCCCCGCCCGGGGCCGGACATAGTTCGTCGCGTAGTCGCTGCCGCTCTTGCCGATCACGAAATCGGCGAGAACGGAGCTGTCCGCCGCCATGATCGTGACCATGGCGCCCGTGGAATCAACCTGGAAGATGTCCTGCTTCTCGGGGTTGGAGGAGATCATGTCCTTGGTGGTCGCTGACCGGGTGGCCGCGAGCGCTTTGTTGACGCCCGCGGTGTCGGCGGGAAACCTCGAACCTTCTGTGTCGCCGGCGACCAGCCACTCCTCGCCCTCCTTCCAGAGGGTGAGATCGTTGCGACCGTCAACGACGATTCTGGCGGGCTCTTTGGAGAGAAGCCCGGGGAACAGGGCCGAGCCCTTGGCGGCGCTCGTGCCCGGCTGCTTGAATGGGTTCGCCACCAGGAGCAGGACCACAACGAGGACTGCCAGCGTGGCGATCAGGACGGAGAATTCTCTGTTCTTCATGCTGCACCCCCGGTCTTTGCTTCCGCCAGCCTCTTGATCCTGGATCCCGCGAGCCATCGCGCGAGGCCGACAACTATGATGAGAAGCGGCAGAAGCCCAACTCCCAGCAACCGGGTGAGTCGCTTCGTGCCCTCCGAGATTTCCTTGATGGGACGGTCGCTGGCTTCACGGCTTCGAATCCCGATGAGTTCGTCGCCCAACGACATCCAGTCTACCGCATTGAGCAGGAACGTCATGTTACCCGGCACCTGCTGGTCAATGCAGAAGTATGTGGAGCCCAGCAGCACGATCTGCGTCGGCTCGCTCAGATCCCTGCGGCCTGCCGAGTCGATGGGGGCGGCGCCGCTGTCCGCGGGCACCGGGATCGGCTTGCCGGCGAAGAAGCTCGGGAAAACGCCGTTGAGGGCGTAGACGAGCCCGCGTGACCTGAGTTCCTCGGGCTTGGGATTCCACTGCTGCTGCGGATTCAGGTTCATGAAATCCGTGGTGGTCCAGCTCGCCGGCGATGAACTGGCGAGCAGAGTCACCTCGACGGAATCGGGGGGATTGCTCACGGCCTCGAAAGACCTCGTCCACGGGAGCGAGATCGTCTCCAGCTTGGAGACGATCGGGTGTTCCGTGTTGAACCCCTGCTTCACGACCTTGGGCCAGAGATAGTAATTCGACATGAAGCGGAAGAACCCGCTGGCGAACGACGCGACCGCGGCAACCCTGTCTGCGACCAGGTCGCTGTTGCAGCGGATGCCGTAGCGGGTCATCATGTCCTCCAGGCCGGAAGACATGCGCGATCCCTGCAGCACGCCGCCCTGCAGCTCGAGCACATCCAGCATGGCGAGGACGTTGCCTCCGCGCATGATGAATTGGTCGATCCGATACTTCTCGGGATCTTTCAGATCCTTCGGTCCCAGCAAGACGAGTGTCGAGATGTCGTCGGCGATGGCCTTCTTGCCCCCATCCAGATCGACGATCTGCACGTCATACTGCTTTCTCAGGGCGCGCTGCATCTCCGAGTAGCGACCATCGAGATCCTCGCGGGAGTAACGGGTGAGAATGCCCAGTTTGGGGCTCTCGTCCCGCGTGACCTTCAGAATCGACGCCACCAGCTCATACTCCAGCCCCCACGGGCCCTGCACGACGGGCAGCACTTCATGGCGATCCTCATAGAGCACCGCCATGCCAAGGTAGACATTGGCAACCTCGCGCTTGTCCTTCTGGATCACGTCAAGCTGCACCTGGGGAATCCCCAGAGTGCGAAGCTTGTTCTCCTGCTCGGGCGAGGCGGCCGGGTCCTCCCACTGAACCCGCAGGTTCCCCCTGCCGAAGGCCGAGAACTCATCCAGCAGGTCTGCCACGCTCTTGGGCAGGCTTGCCATGTAAGAGGGAAGTTCCTTGGAGAAGTAGACCTTGATGTTCACCACGTCGTCCAGATCCCGAAGCATCTTCTTCGTGGACGGGCTGATGGTGTACTCCTTGTTCTCCGTCAGATCGAGGCGGGCGAATACTCTGTCTGAGATCAGGTTCACCACCGCGATGATGAGCAGAAGGAGAACGGAGAGCGCGACGATGGTGGAACCGGAGCGAACGTTTCGTGCAACCATGTCCTACCTCCACTTCCGGCTTTCGATCGACCGCACGTTCAGATACAGGAAAAACCCGATGATGGAGAGGTAGTAGATCAGATCCCGGCTGTCGATCACGCCTCTGCCGATGCTCTCGAAGTGCGTGCCGAGGCTGACATACTCGAACACCGAGGCGACGGCAGTCGGCACAGAGTAAAGCACGATGTCGGAACCGATCATGTAGAGCGCGAACACGATGACCACGCCCAGAATGAAGGCGACGATCTGGTTCTGCGTCAGGCTGGACACGAAGACCCCCACGGCCAGATAGGCCGCCCCGAGGAGAATGGCGGCGAGGTAGCCGCCCGCCACGGGACCGAAGTCAAGATTGCCCAGGAGGCTCACGATCAGAGGGATCGGGAAGGTGAGCGCCAGCGCGAGCACCAGAAGTCCCAGTGCCGCGAGGAACTTCCCAAGCACGGCCTCCACGTCCCTGACGGGGAGGGTCATCAGGAGTTCCATGGTGCCGACCTTCTTCTCTTCTGCCCACAACCGCATGGTGATGGCCGGAACGAAGAATAGATAGACCCAGGGCATGATGTCGAACATGAGACGCATGGAGGCCTGGCCGTTAAGGAAGAACACCCGGAAGAACAGCCAGCTGGTGAGAAGCAGGTAGATCACGAGAAACACGTAGGCGATGAGGGAGTTGAAGTACCCCTGGAACTCCCTGCGCGCGATCGCGGTGACGTTCCTCATTGCTCCTCCTTCTCCCCGATGGTGAGTTCATAGAAGACCTGCTCCAGGCTGGCCGACTCCGCCTTGAGCTCCCGGAGGGTCCACCCGGCGCGAACCGCAGCCGCGAAGACCCGCTCGGCGACGGCCTTGCCGTCGGTGACCGCCAGCTCAAGTCTGGAAAACGAGTCCTCGGCGCCCGCCACAGTGACGCTCTTGACGCCATCGAGGGCGGCGAGTCCCTGGCGGATCTCGTCCGCGGGGCCGCGAGCCTCGACCACCAGCAGGGCGGTGCCGGTGGCACGACGGGAGAGCTCCTGCGGGGAACCGTCCGCCACCAGTTCAGCATTGCGCATGATGATCACGCGGTTGCATGTGGCCTGCACTTCAGGCAGGATATGGGTGGAGAGGATGACCGTCTTCTCACGCCCGATCTCGCGAATGATCGTGCGGATCTCCTTGATCTGGTTCGGATCCAGACCGGTGGTCGGCTCGTCGAGAATGAGCACTTCCGGTTCATGAATGAGGGTCTGGGCAAGACCGACTCTCTGCTGATAACCCTTGGACATCTCGCCGATCCGCTTGTGCAGCACGCCCGTCAGGCCGCAGGTTTCGACCACGCGTTCGACGCGCGCCTTCCGTTGCGAGGTGGGAATCCCCCGCACGCGGGAGAGGAAGTCAAGATACGCGAGCGGGAACATCTCCTTGTAGAGCGGAGCATTCTCGGGCAGGTAGCCGATGCGCTTGCGGACCTCCAGTGAGTCCGTATGCACATCGTACCCGGCGACCGTGGCCGTGCCCTCATCGGCAGGCATGTAGCAGGTGAGGATACGCATGGTCGTGGTCTTTCCCGCGCCATTCGGGCCGAGGAGCCCGAGCACCTCGCCCTTGGGCACGGAGAAGTTCACGTTTCGTACGGCCACGGTCGGGCCGAACCGTTTGGTGATGTTGCAGACTTCAATCATCGCAGAAGCACCTCCATGCCGTGAATGGCCGGCGCAGACCGACGACCTTCCGGGAGCCGATGGTCCACGCAGGCAGTTCTCAGGCGGTTGCGCAACATGTGGTTTGACCTGCGGCGCAGCATTGACGCCGGTCATCGGTGCAGCGGCTTTCGAGTGAACAACACCGCTCACGCCCCGGAGTTCCGTGCTGCTGAACAGAACGGGTGTCTTGCAGACGGAGACTCGAGCCCCCTAAGTTAGGGCTTGCACCGTGTTTCTCCAGTCTTCCGTGGTGTACCCCGACTCCAGACCCGGACCTGCCAGTGGATGCACGCAGTCAGTACTCCTGTCTTCCCGCCCTCGTCGCCCGTTGGGCGTCACGCACACCCGACGCGCCATTCCTGTCGTGGGACGACACGGTGGTGTCGTATGCGGCAAGCGCGGAGCAGATGTCGCGCGCCGCGGCGGGACTTCGCCACAGGGGGGTGCGCCCGGGGGACATCGTCGTGGGGTTGCTCACCACCCGACGGGACACCGTTCGGGCGCTCCTGGCGGTATCGGCGGCCTCGGGCGTTCTCGCCCCGGTGAACAGGTGGCTCGCACCCGGGGCGTTCCGCGCCCTTCTCGCGTATGTGCGTCCTGACTGGGTGATTGCGGATGGTGGCGCGGCTTCCCTTCTCGCGCGCAACGTCTCCGTCCTCCCTGCCAGGAACAGATGGATCGATGTGTCGGAGACCGGGGACGGTTCGTGGGCAAGCCTGGAGAGAGGGGTCGGCCCGGCGGAGCTTCCCGATCTGCCGCCTGACGAGGTCTGCTACATCGATTTCACCTCCGGATCCCTGGGGGCACCCAAGGGTGTTCCCCGCACCCACGGGAGCATCTGGTCCATCTCCGAAAGCGCCATCGAGGGGCTGGGTCTTCGGTCGGATGACCGTCACCTGTCGCTGTTCGCTCCATTCGCCCACCCGCACGAGGCGCTGGCCCGCGCGGCCGTCCTGGGCGGAACTCTCGTCTGCGTGGAGACCTTGCGGCCATCGGCGATCGCCACCACAATTGCCCGGCATTCGGTCACGTGCGTTATGGGCGTCCCCACCGTGTACGGCCTCCTGGCCCGCCGCATCGAGGATCCCCGTTTCTCGACGCTCCGGTTGCTCGAGAGTGGCGGCGCCATCACCCCTGAAGCGCTCGTTGCCGCGTTCAGGAGTCGGCTGGGCATCCCCCTGACTCCCGTCTGGGGGTGCACGGAGGCCGGCGGCATCGCGCTGGCGGGGCCTCCGTCGGGGAGCCGGCCCGAGGGCGCCGTGGGGATGCTGTGCCCGGGGTTCGATGCGCGCCTGGTCCCGCACCCCGAAGCGGAGGGTTCGGAGGGCGAGCTGCTGCTCCGGGGGCCTTCCCTGGCCCGGGAGTACTTCAGACTGCCCTCGGAGAGCGCCCGTGCATTCCGTGATGGGTGGTATCACTCAGGAGACGTCTTCGACCGCGATGCTCACGGTGCGTTCTACTTCCGGGGGCGAACCGATGAGATGATAAAGGTGAAGGGGCTAAAGGTGTTTCCCACGGAAATCGAGCAGGTTCTGCTCCGCCATCCGGAAGTGGCGGAGGCTGCAGTCGTGGCGGGGAGCGATCCGGGCGACAGCCCCGTCGCGTTCATCATGGCGAAGCCGGGTGCCAGCCTGACCGAGCCGAGACTGCGCGCATTCTGCCGGGAGCACCTGCCGCCATTCAAGGTCCCACAGATCATGCTGCGCCGGGCTCTGCCCAAGACGCGAAGCGGCAAGATACTGAAACGGGGCCTCCACGGCCTGCGGGAGGAGTGAGGCCGGCTCGACATCCGACGTAGAGCACAGGATGCCGTACGTGTGCGATGGTCATTGCGAGTCTGTTCGAGGACAGAGCAATCCCAGTGGAAGAATCGATCGCCACGTCCGCAGGACCGTCATTTCTTCTTGAACACCGCGCGCCACCCTGTGTGGTGGGGCAAAACGCTGAGATGGCTGGAATCCGACGCATGCTCCACCGAGTAGAACAACTCAGGATCGATGGAGCACGCCGCTTCGATGATGCGCCCCATGTCTCCCCTGGCGCACATGACGTAGATGAGTGTCCGGGGGCCGGTGCGCCCTTCGCCGTGGAAAACGGTGTAGGGCTGATTCATGGAGGTGAGCTTGTCGGTGATCGCCTTCCCATACTCCTCGGAAATGATTCGGACCACCATGTAACCGAAAGCAAGCTTCCGTTCCAGCCAGATACCGCTCGCATTCCCGGCTGCAAACCCGCACGCGTAGGCCAGCAGCAGGAGGGGGTCGTCCTTCACCCGCACGATCACCTGCGATACCACGGTGATCCAGATCAGCACTTCGACGAAGCCAAGAAGCACCGACATCTTGATTCGGCCGTGCACCACGGCGATGGTGCGCACCGTGCCCAGCGATACGTCCACGATCCGCAGCAGGAACACGGCAATCGCCAGGCCCCACACCGGCCATCCCTGCGTGAAATCCATCGTCACAACCTTCCGTCAGAGAACTCTACTCGAAATGCGAGCCGTACACGCGCCGAGCGACCCTCCCGCAAGGCCCTCGGCACCAGTGCTTTGCCAACCACGTCCCGATCGGCGTCCGACACGAAGGAAGAAAGTGCTACGGGATGCTGACCTCGAAGTCCCGCTCCCCTGCGCGATTCGAGCACAGGAGTTCTTGCTCTGCCGCGTCCACCGCCATGATGAGATAGGTCCAGTCTTCACTCGGCGATCCAATACCACTGGAGCTCATCCACGATGTCGCACTTGGCGCCAGCACATCAAGCCTCCCGGCATACCCGGGAGGACCGCCTGGCAGGAAGAACGGTTCCACCAGCGAGCCGTACACCCAATAGCCTGCGGCACCGTGGAAGGGCACCCAGGTCAGCCCAATCGATTCGCCAATCAGCTCGCCCGTCAACGGGAGCTGGCCAGACGATCGGTATGCGTAGAACAGGTCAGACGTCGCATCGTCGCGGTAGGAAACGTGGACGCTTCCCGCGCCATCCACCGCCACTGCGTTGTAGTCCGATGGAGCCGCGATGGATCCGAAGTCGTCGACCACCCATTCCGTCCCATTGAAGGTAGCATGCTTGAGGAGAAGCCCGTCGCCGTAGAACACAATGTGAGGCTGGCCATTGGGCGACAGCGCCAATGACACATGGCCCGAACACGACCCGGTGCCAGGCACGACCTCCGTGACCCAGGCATCCCCGTCGCACCGTGCGAATCTGAGCGAGTGTGTGGAGTCGTGCTCATACGCGACGCAAGGCACGCCCTCCGCATCAAGCGCCAAGGAGCAGTGGCGACCGTATTGATCGGCGTCCAAGAAGGTGAATTCCCACGCCACGCCGTCGTAGTAGGCGTACTTCAGTCCGTCAGCCGCGTCGCTGAAGTAGGCTATGTGCGCATGACCCTGAGAGTCGATCGCCAATGATGGTTCGTCCGCGACCCCGCCGTCGACTGTGGTGAACTCCCACGTCCCGGCGCTTCGAGACGCATAGCGCAGGGCCGAGTTGTCCGCGAAGTAGGAAACATGCGGGGAATCCTCTGAGTCCAGCGCCAAGGAGGGACACCATCCGGTGCTCCCTTGGGCATCAACGATCTCGGTCTGCCAGCCTCCGTCCCATGCAGCATAGAGCAGGATGTCGGGGTTGAGGGACATGTAGGCCATGCTTGGTCTCCCCGATGAGTCGACTGCCAAGGATGTCCGCGTCCACGGGGTGGAGAGCGAATCCACAACCTCCGCGGTCCACCTCATGCCATCCCACCACGCATGTTTAACCGCATGCTGCTGGGTGGCCACGTAGCTCATGTGCGGAAACCCCTGTGAATCCAAAGCCAACGAGTTTGAGCCGCCGATGTCACCGGTACGGTCGAGTACCGTGAGATCCCACCAGGTGCCGCCGGCATGCTTCGTCGCCAACTTCAGCTCGCCTCCGCTGGCGTCGCAGTAGCTCACGCACGGTCTGTCCTCAGCATCGAACGCCATGGAGATGTCGCGGCAGAATGTGCCGGATTGTATGACCTGGAGGTCCCAGAGTCCCACTCCCTGCCTCTCAGCGTACAGCACACAGTCGAAGATGCCATCGGTCAAAGCCACGCACGGGACGCCCTGGCTGTTGAACGCGAGGGAGCTATGCTCCGCGTCACGCATGGTCTGGAAGATGGTCTCGATCTCCCAGACTGCACCTTCGAGGTGGGCGTACTTGTAGGTTGTGTGGTAGAACTGCCAATAGCACATGCACGGCTGTCCGCCTTCATCCAACGTCAGAGAAAGCCCCATGACATCGGACGTCAGATTGTCCACCCCGGCGCTGTTCCAGCCAGCTCCATCTCGCCAGGCATGCTTGACCCCCTGGATGCAATTGAAGCCAATGTGGGGAATCCCCGACTCGTCAACGGCCATCGAGAGATAGCGGCCAAACATAAGAGGCCCAATCCCGGTGGCCACGGTCTCGATCACCCAGGAGGAGCCATCGCTACGTGCGTACTTGAGGTCGCCCGGTTCGAGGATGTAGCAGACATAGACCGTGTCGCCCAGTGACGCCGCCGAAGTGGTAACCACAGTGCCATTATCGATCGTCTCGACGACCCACTCAGACGATGAACGGTAGGCATGCTTGAGGAGGCCCTGGATGGCATCAGCATACACGATGTGCGGAGCTCCCGACTCAAGAAGAGCCAGCGAGGCGAAGCTCCCGACCTGAGGCTCCTGATCCACGATCTCCTTGTGCCAACCCTGGGCATCGCTCCACTGGAAGTACAGATGATCCCCGCCGTAGGCGACACAGGGATAGCCACCCTCGTCAGCCCGAAGGCTACGGTCGGTCATGCCGATGAGATCCGGAAGGCAATCGACAGCCTCGATCTGCCACCCCTCCGGCTGGGCCTTTGCCCCCCTCGGGAGGATGGCTGCCGCCGTGACCAGGGATATGAGAAAGATGGTCAATCCGTTCGATCGAGTCATGTCCCCTCCTGCAGCGGTCCGGGAGAGAGCTGCATAGGGAGAATTCGCTCTGTGGGCGAACGAGCCAGAGTACCCCGCAAGGTCAATCAGACGGAAGATAGCCCAACGGAGTGCCTCGCTCAAGGAAGGCCTCTTGGCCCCGGGAGCCTGGAACTCACGATTCCCGACCCGTTGCCGATTGGCCCGGTCCTTGCACATAGTGTGTTCATGGTGCGCGCTACCGGCGAGGCAGCCGTCACCGGTTGTTCCGGGGTGCATGCCTTGTGGAGTCGTTTATACTTGGTGTACGGGCGGAAGGAGGTCTTCAATGCGTGAGTGCGGGGAACGGGAACTCGACCGACTGTGGGGCTGGGTGCGCTGCGCCTTCCTCCTCCCCTGTGCATTGCTTGCACAGGGCTACGCAGAATCTGCAGTGGGCTGGGAGATCGAGGTGGTAGACAACGGGAAACAGTTTTCGAACATGACGGATCGCAGCCTCCGCCTCGATGCCCAGGGCCATCCTCACGTCGCCTATGGGGAGGATTGGCTCTACTACGGCTTCTTCGATGGCCTCGAGTGGCACTACGAAGTCGCGGACTCGTCCCCCAGGGTGGGCCAGTACGCCTCGCTCGCGTTGGATTCGTCTGGGTGTCCCCACATCAGCTACTACGACGAGCGAAACGGCGACCTGAAGTACGCATGCCGCGAGGCTGCAGGATGGTACACCCAGACCATCGACGCCACGGGCGACGTGGGGCTCTCAACGTCGATCACTCTGGGCAGCTCTGGCCTCCCTCGCATCAGCTACAGCGACCGTTCGGGT
>JALOPK010000419.1 GCA_025453925.1 Candidatus Eiseniibacteriota bacterium
GGGAGATCGTGGGGACGGACGGGCTGTTCACGCTGGAGGGCATCGAGGAAAACCTGCGTGGCAAGATCGGCATGCGGATCAAGGAAGTCATGCCGGAGCTGGGAATCCCCATCATCGATCTCGAAGGCAAGGTCATGACCATGGGCACGATGCTCCGGGACCGCATCGCCCCCGATTTTGCGAAGTACGGCTTGGATCTCCCCGAGGTGCAGGTTCAGGACATCGGCTTGCCTGAGGAAGTCGAGAAGGCCATCGACAAGAGCGGCGCCATCAAGGCCGTCGGCAACCTGCAGGCCTATACGCAGTATGAGACGGCCGGCGCAATTCGTGATGCCGCGGCCAACCCCGGCGGCGTGGCTGCCAGCGGAGTCGGCCTCGGCATGGGCTTCGCCATGGCCGGCCAGATGGCGCAGGCCGCCTCCCATGGGCCGCCGGCCGCGCCCCCGCCCCTGCCGCAGGCGGTGCAGTTCTTCGTTGCCAAGGGCAGCGCCCAGACGGGGCCGTTTGACATGGCGACCCTGCAACAGCAGGTCATGACCGGCCAGTTGACCAGGGAGACTCTGGTCTGGAAGCAGGGCATGGCGGGCTGGACGGCAGCGGCCCAGGTGGGCGAGCTTTCGAGTCTCTTTGCGCAGCTCCCGCCCCCGGTTCCTCCGCCGATCGGCTAAGCCAGAGGCATTCCGTGACGGCAAAGCTGTTCCCGTGCCGCTCATGCGGCGCCAAGGTGGAGTTCGCCCCGGGCGCCGGCACCTTGAAGTGTCCCTACTGCGGGGCAAGCAACGAGATACCTCGGTCAGCAGAAGACATCGTCGAGCTGGACTTCCATGCATTCCTGGCGGAAGCCTCCGCCAAGGCGGAAACCATGGAGGCCAGCGCGGCGACATGCCCCTCCTGCGGGGCGACCTCCTCCGTCGAGGCCCACACCACGCTGAGCCACTGCCCCTTCTGCGGCACCCAGCTCATGGTGAAGGCGCAACCCCACCGTTTCATCAAGCCCAAGGCGCTCCTGCCGTTCGCCGTCACCCAACAGGATGCATGGGTGCGGTTCCGCGCCTGGCTCAAGAAGCTCTGGTTCGCTCCCGGCACGCTGAAGGCCTTCGCGCGGGCGTCGGATTCCTTGAAAGGAATGTACATCCCGTATTGGACATATGACGCCAACACGACGAGCCACTACCTCGGTGAACGAGGCGACGACTACACGGTCAGCGAGAGCTACCAGACCAAGGACAATCAAGGCCGGACCGTGACCAGAACCCGCCAGGTCGTGAAGACGCGGTGGACGCCCGCCAGCGGCGTCGTGTGGAATGACTTCGACGACGTGCTGGTGCTGGCGAGTGCGAGCCTTCCCCGAGCCCAGACCGAACGCCTCGAACCGTGGGATCTCAAGAACCTCGCGCCCTACCAGGACGAGTACGTCAGCGGGTTTGGGGCCGAGGCCTACCAGGTCGATCTCAAGGACGGGTTCGACCGGGCCAAGGAAATCATGGACGTCGCGATACGTTCATCAATCTGCGCCGACATCGGGGGCGATCACCAAAAGATCCACTCGGTGAAGACCCGCCACGACAACATCACGTTCAAGCACATCCTCCTGCCGATCTGGATCAGCGCGTATCGCTACCGGAACAAGGTCTACCGGTTCATCATCAACGGACGCACCGGCGAAGTCCAGGGCGAGCGCCCGTGGTCGAAGATGAAGATCGCGCTCTTCGTGATGGCCATCATCGCCGTGGCGGTGATTCTGTTCAAGGTTCTCCAGTAGGAGTCTGTTCACGCCCCGAATGGCGCGAATCCCGGCCGTCGCCAGGTTCCGGCCTGGCGGCGGCCGCCGTGCATTGCCCACGACGGGGTTGTCGCTCGCGGTCATGGCGTGCCTGGCCGGCATGGCCGCCCCCCGTGGTGCATCCGGATTCTGCACCGAGCGCGTCATCTACCTTGTCATCGACGGCCCCAGGGACACGGAATTCCTGGAAGACACCACCCATGCCCACATCCCCGGCATCTGGAACGTGCTGCGCCCCCAGGGTGTCGTATCCCACGGACTCTACAACAACGGCCCCACGCAGACCGTGCCCGGCCATGCCATGCTCGGATCTGGCGCATATCAGAACCTGCCCGACGACGGCACGCGACGGCCGACCAGACCCCTCGTGTGGGAGTACCTCAGGGACCAATCCCAGGCAGCCGATAGCGCGTGCGTGCTGGTGATCGCCAAGGACAAGCTGAGGGCGCTCTCCTACTCGACCGCGCACGGTTACGGCGCGGAGGACAGTGCGGTCGTGCTGGGGCCCGTCTCATCGGACCGGATCGTCGTGGAGGCGTTCATGGGCTATGCTGAGGCGGTGCAACCGATCATCGCCATGCTCTGCCTGGGCGACGTCGATGAGGTCGCGCATACCGGCGATTGGGAGGCCTACCTGTCCGCCATCGAAAGATGCGATAGCCTGGCCGTCGCGCTGTGGCAATGGATCGAACGAACGCCGCCTTTTTCGGGCGCCACCGCCCTCATCGTCACCGCCGACCATGGGCGCCATGACGATGACTGGACCGACCACGGATGCCCGTGCCACGGGTGCCGACACCTACCTCTGATTGCGCTGGGGCCCGACTTCAGGATCGGCGCCGAGGTGACGGACACTCTGGCGGACATGTGGGACGTCTCGACGACCATGGGGTGGGTGCTGGGGCTGGCGATGCCGTTCGCCGAGGGGAGATTCCTGCTGGAAATGCTTCGGGGAGAGGGCGTGCCGCCTGAGGCCCCGGTGGTAAGCATCCGTGAGGAGGACGGCGCGGTGATGCTCTGGTGGAGCCCCGTCACCGTGGACGTCGAGGGCAACCCGGAAACCATCTCCTGCTATCGCGTCTATCGAGGGACCGATGTCGCGTTCGTGCCCGATAGCGCATCCCTCATTGCGCCGGCGGTGCCCATCCCGATTTTCATCGACCGGGACACCACCGTGGTGGGCAACCCCGCGTGCAATGCCTCCTACCGGGTCGATGTGTTGGACATCTGGCTTAACCCCTCCGCCCCCTCCAACCTGGTGGGAGAGGTGGACTTCAGCACCGCAGAGTAGCCCCGATGGTCACCAGCCCGGGGCCGGTGACCGTCGTTCGATCACACCACTCGCCAAACAGGAA
>JALOPK010000420.1 GCA_025453925.1 Candidatus Eiseniibacteriota bacterium
CTTCCGCCACATGACCGTCGCCGAGAACATCGGGTTCGGACTCCAGGTCAAGGGGGCGACACGGGCCCGGCGGGCGGCCCGGGTGGACGAACTCCTGGGACTCATGGGCCTGACCGGCCCCCTCGGCATCCATTCGGCATTGCCGCCGGGCTGGCGGCGCGTCCGGCGCACCCAGGATCGGGACCGCGGCATCGCACAGCGCCGGCGGCGCGGCGCCTTCGGGTGCGGCGCCGGGCGCCAGGCCCGACCAGGGCAGCAAGAGCCCAACCAGCAGCAGATGGCGATGGCGCTGACTCAACGTCAGGGGTACCTCTCGATTCTCGTCGGCGCATGGCGGAGACGACTGCGACCTCGTCGATCCTGGCCTCCCCCCGCTGACGGTGCGCAGGTCGCGGAGGCGGGCGTGTCCGAGGGCGGGCAGGTCTGCATTAGCCGTCATCGGGGCGATACAAGATGGCAGGGGTACGAGGGGGACTGCCGCAGGAGAACGCACCCGGGTTGGGAATGCGCCGGCCACGACGTCCATGGCGACGATTTCGCGAGGGTTAACAGCCGGGCTACCTCGCGCGTACCCACTGGCGCACGTTGTTATAGACGACGCATCGGTCGCCAAGTGCAATCGCGGCTCCGTCCGTTGGATGGGGCGCGCATCAAATTCGTGCGATGCCTCAACACGCAGTGCGGGTGCGCCCTATCCATCCGAGCTTGGGGATGGGTGCAGGCAGCGGTCCGTCACCGGCGGGCGCCGGGGGAAAAGGGGCTACCACCGCACTTCCTGGTCGAGGACAAAAAGACTGAAACCGAGCCAGAGCTGACACCCACCGCGCTGCGCCATGTGGCGGCTCAGCGATGGAAACGGGTCATAGGGGACGAAACGGCAGTTGAGACGGGAGCAACGCTCGCGATTTCGCGGTCTGGCCCCGATTTCCCCGCTTTCCCGTGCCGAGGAGCAGGTCATGGTCTTCGCGGCAGCGGGGGATGCAGGGGTCTCGGAGTTGGTGGCGCGCCCGAGGTCTGCGCCTCGCCCGTAGGCGGTGGCGCGCAGTCAACATTCGGCGGACTGCGCAAGACTGGCGCCGCTAGCGCGTAGGTAGAGCAACAACAACAGGCTGCTGTCCATTCTGATTGCCGACAGGTTGGACGAGCATAAGACGGCCATCGCCGAGCGCAACCTGTTTCTTGGTGTCGCCGTGCCGACGGTTACGGCACATCGCTCTGCGGGAGATCGCTCCCCCGTGAACAGAAGCACACCAGGCGCACCCCAGCACCCGCGCGCAGGGTGATCACCACAAGCATCGCACCACCAAGCGGTGCAGCCACCGGGCACCCGCCGGGGTCGGTGGATACAGCGGCCAGCACTCCCGCCAGCATTTCATTCCCTGGCACCGTCGCGCGCCAGCCACGCAAGGTGCTGGGCGCCACCCCCAGCCCCGCCGCCACCTGCCTCAGCGGCTGCCCCACCGCCAAGGCCCCGGCGGCGACCCCGAGCCGCTCTGCCTGCTCCAGCCGGGAACGGTGCTTCACGGCTTCGCACCGCACGCCCGCCAGGCACCGCCAGGTGGCGACAGCGTGCCATCTAGGCTAACGATCATGGGTGCGCGGGCAGCCACCCCGGAAGATGAAAGTCTTTCAGGCTAACGAGGCTCGCAGGCTGGACTGATCGGGACAATCCCCATAAGTCCAGTCCGGATGGCATGCGGACTTACGGTGACTTTCACGGTAAAGCCTCTCTCGGCAGGATCTTCAGAGATCTTCGACTGCCCTCGGTTAGCTTGCACTTCCAAGGGTATGAAATTTCGAAGATCCTGCCAGCGTCCCTCAAAGCCACCACCGAGCAAGCCGTTGGGTCTTGGGCGGAATTACGATCAAGGCCGCGCTTGGCTGCTTACCTCGTCATCCTGGCTTGGATGCCGGGACCCAGCGCCAGGGACTGTATGCTGCGGACGAGCTGAGGAATGGCACTAATCGCCTGCGAAAATGGAGTCACGTCCTGACTAATGCCAAAGCCATCAGTCCATACCTGGCTCGATTCTGTGGTTCACTTCCACCATCAATCCGCTCGCTCCGCCATGCCCCGCCTTTGGACCGATCCTGGAGATGCCTTAGCGGCGCTCTGCCTTCGGCAGGCTCGCAGCGATGATGTCGCGCATGAATAGGTCGCGGCTGCGGGCCGACTCTGCACCCATGACGACGGCGACCAGGGCGCGGCCGTCTTGGCGGACCGAGGTGGCGAGGTTGAATCCCGCGGCGCGCGTGAAGCCGGTCTTGATGCCGTCAGCGCCAGCGATCATGTCCAGCGCCCGGTTGTGTCCCTGGACGGTGTGACCGTTGCGCTCGAAGCGACGCAGGGAGAAATAGCTGAACTCGTCAGGGAAGTCCCGCTTCAGAGCCATGCCGAGGGTGGCCATGTCGCGCGCCGTGGTCCGCATTCCGGGATCCGGCAGGCCGGAGGCATTCCTGAAGGTCGTGTCGCTCATGCCCAGCATCCGGGCTCTGGCCGTCATCTGCGCGCTGAAATTTGCCTCGCTCCCGCCCAGGCGCTCGGCGACGGCGGTGGCAACGTCGTTCGCGGACTTGACGACCAAGGCGCGGATTGCCGTATCGACATCAATGGTGTCGCCTGGTTTGAGATAGAGCTTGGACGCCGGCTGTGCGGCAGCGCGTGCGGAGATCGGGATGCGTGTGCTCTTGCTGATTCGCCCCGAGTCGAGCGACTCGAAGACCAGATAGAGCGTCATCATCTTGGCTAGCGACGCGGGAAACCGCGTCTGCTTGTCGGCCACGGCGTAGATGGGTCTGCCCGAATGGGCGTCGACGACGATGGCAGAGTAAGGCGTCGCGGCCGGCATCCGCAGTGGTGGTGCGGGCCGCACCGGCGTCGTCACCTCGGGCGGGCGCGGCGTCGCGCAGGCCGTCAACAGAAGTGCGCCGCACAGGGACAGCCCTATCGCAAGGATGCGACGCGCACGCACAAAGGGCGGTGGATTCATACTGTCAGCTCCCGGCCGGCGGTGATTTTAAGGAGTAGGGTGACGATGGTAACCCCGCACCGGGTCATGGGCAAACCTCCACACGCCGGTCCGCTATTTGGTCGGCCAGCGGAGGCATAGCCAAGACCTGGCCCATTTCTCGCAGGGGGTAGCCAAATAGGCAGGGGGGACGGGGGGCGGATCCCCTTTGTTAGTCTACCCCTCCAAGAAAAGGGATCTGACCCTGAAGTACTGAAATATTCCCAGAAAATAGTCTTGAAAAACAGTGATTGATATTGTTTTCGTCAGACTTGGATTTAGCATTCACGGAGATGTGGTCTATGACGGGCGTCGAAACCTTCAGAAGGCCGCCCCGATGCATGCGCTGACGATTCTACAACGCCACCTCGCTCCGCTGCTCGCGGGCATCCATGCGCGGCGGCTGGCCACTTTGCTGGATGCAGGGGCGGCGACGGTGTGTGGTCCGAGGCTGACGCTGACCGACGTCGGCCGGCGCTTCGGCGGGGAGGCGACCCCGCGCAAGGGCATCAAACGTGCGGACCGACTCCTGGGCAACAAACAACTACAGGGTCAGGCACGCATCATCTACAGGGCACTGGCACAGAAGCTGCTGCGCGGGGTCAGCGAGCCGCCGATCGTGATCGACTGGTCGGACCTCACGGCGAATCAGTCGTTGCATCTGCTGCGCGCCTCGCTGCCGGTGTGCGGTCGCAGCCGGACCCTATCCGAGGTGGTTCACCCACAAGGCAAGCCTGGGCAATCGCCAGGTGCAGCACCACTTACTGCAACGCTTGGCACAACTGTTGCCGGCCTCGGCCCCGCCCATCATCGTCGCCGATTCCGGCTTCAAGGTGCCGCTCTTCTGCGAGGTCGAGCGGCTGGGTTGGCGCTAGGTCGGGCGGGTGCGCGGGCGCGATTTCGTCAAGCTCAAGCGCTGGCGATCCCGCTAAGGCGGCGCCCGCTACGCACGACCTGGCAAAAAAACAGAGCGCTCGTGGCGGGCGCTAGCTCTTGAGGTGGCTTGTTAGGCCTGAACGCATTGGGCACCTTAGTATGCATGGGATTTCAGCGTAAGGCGCGAAATGCTTCGACCGTAAGATAAGCATCCTTGACTATGCCGCATGGCAAAGGCTTCGGCGTGATCGTGGCGAGGAATCGTCGGAAAACGGCTGCCGTCACTCATGACATTATGTTTGCCTCGTCGAGTTATGCGAACCTCAACATGTTGTAGAAGCGCGAACTGCATCCAGGTGATTGACCACTGGCAGTTTTGACATATCTGCGCAGCTATATCGATTTCACGAACTTCCTGTCCACGGCTCATTTCTTTCACCGCGGCCAAATACCCCGCATTGCGTCCTTAATGCTCCCCATGGCTTCTGGATCGGTATCGCCCTCAGACCAACATCCAGGGAGGCCCGGAACTGAAAGGCTGACGCCCGGGGAAATCCCCCGCTCCCCTGCCGGAAGGCTTGGGTGGAAGGAAGTGCCGCTGCCTGGGCAGGACCTGGACCCGTTTCTTCGAATCCCGTTTCTGACACGCCGCGCGTAGGAGACCACAACCTCATGAGCTTCCTCGATCATGTCCGCGCTTGCAACGATTGGAACCCGACGAATTTCGTCCCCTGGGTCCTGGGTGGGGAGCGCCTCGGCATGCTCACCCGCGGCTTTGCCGATCACCTGCGCCGCTGGCCAAAGCAGTTTCGCGTTGGCCCTGATGCGGTGCACTGGACACC
>JALOPK010000087.1 GCA_025453925.1 Candidatus Eiseniibacteriota bacterium
GGTCCGTGCGATCTCAGTCGAGAACAGGTCGAGCCCGCATGCCCAGGCAATGACGTGGGCGACGCCGCGGAGCCCTCCCACATTGTGACGGTCTTGTTCCTCATCGGTAAGGGGTTCGTAGATGTGAGTACCAGGGTCCCACCAGCAGGGATGCACGTCGCCCGCGCAATACAGCACGCGGAACCACGCTGGCCGGCCGTCGAGTTGGGCCGGGACAACCCACGACTGCACCAAGTACCGGTCCTGGGGAAAGAGATTCCTGGCGCTCTCCACATCCTGCAGGGTTCGGGCGTGTCGAATGACGCCTTCCCCACCGCCCCCGTGGGCCGGCTTGACGCAGAATCGGTCCCCCATGGCGGAGAGGTCAAGGGCCGGAACGCGCTCCTGCTCGACGACAGATGGCAGAATGATGGTGTGGGGGGTGTGAAGCCCCGCGGCGATGCACTCGAGGTGCATCGAAGCCTTGTTCCGACTGGCCACCGCACGGTCGTGGGCATTGATCTGCCGGCAGCCTCGCCGCCGCGCCCATTCGACCAGAGGAAGGAACCGGGCGTCCACGTCGGATGCTCGGTCGAACAGCACGGAGAACTCCAGCTGATCGGACTCTAGAAGCGCCACCACCACATCGAGGTTCTCTGGGGTGACCTGCAGCAGCTCCACGCCGCGATCGAGGCACCCGCGTTCGAGGACCCCGACGACGGCAGCGTCGTGTTCCCAGTTCCAGGCAAGGCACAGGTCGACGCGCCGAGGCAGGGAGCTCAGATGCCCTGCTCCTTCCACAAGGCCTCCAGGTCGGCCATCCAGCGCTCGGCCACCTGCAACGCCATCTGGACCAGACTCTTGGACATGATATCAACTCCCATGCGTTCCGCGAATAGTTCTGGGCCCGGGCGATCGAAGGCGCTGGAGAGCAACGAAAGATAGCTTTGGACGAACGACGGGTCCGTCTGGTGGCGCTCGAAATAGTACATGGCGAGAAGCTGCGCCACCACGTAGTTCACGTAGTACATCGGCGAATCGTAATAGTGGGAAACGAGCTGCCAGTCCTTCGCGCTTTCGGGATGGAGGCTGGTGAACACCGAGAACACGCGGTTGTTGGCCAGGTTGAGGCTGTCGAGAAGGGCCTCGTCAATGGTGACCCCGGCCGCGGCCGCGCGGTAGATGTCTCGTTCGAGCACCGAGGATCCCACGATATCGAAGACGGACATGGCCGACCCCACCAGCTTCTGGAGGAAGTATGCCTTCAGGTCGTTTGTCGTCGCCATTCGATAGAGGTGGTCCGTCACGAGGATTTCGTTGAAGATGGCGGCGCTTTCCGTCAGGTAGCTCGGACCGTCGCTCACGAGCGGCGGAACGCCGTGGTTGTAGATGAGCTTGTAGTGAACCGCGTGCCCGCCTTCGTGAGCCAGCGTGGCCAGATCACCGTAGAACCCTTCATAGGAGAAGGAGAAGAACTGCCATGGCGCCCCGTGGTAGCCCCAGGCAAAGGCCCCCGGCTCACGGTTGGGCCCCGAGACGAGATCCAGCCGCCCATTCGCCGGATCGAGGAGAGACGCTAACTCAGATCGGTATTCCTCACCGAACATGCCCAGAGCATCCAGGAGAACCTGGGAGGCCTCGGTTATCGTCCACCGCGGGTGCTCGACGCCAGGAGGCAGCAGGCTCATGTCCCAGAGAAACACCGTATCCAGTTGGGCGAACCCCTGGATGCGTCTCCGGCGCAGTTCCTGGAACGCCTTGCCCAACTCAGCCCGATCCGTGACCCACTGGAAGACCGAATCCATGGAAGCCGACTCCAGGAAACCATCGAACAGGGCCTCCTCGGTGAAATCGGAGAAGTGACGCACCTCAGCCAACCTGTTCTTCACGGTCACCCGGTTGCGAAGTGCGAGCGCGTAGAGGTCCGCGTGTCGTTGCATGGCGTCCATGTAGCCGTAGTAGGCCGCGCGTCGCACGGCCCGGTCGGGGTCGATGCGCAATTGTCCGTAGGAGTAGAGCACGCTGAGGGTGTCACCGCTCGAGGCCCCCACGGTGGGGAACTCGGTGCGGTCCAGGCATGCCTGGTAGAGGTCACGGGGCCACGGGTCCATGGCAGGCGACAGCGTGGCGAGGAGTTCCTCCTCGGGCAGTGAGAGCAAGTGGTTCTTGCGCCGCATCTCGCGACGGATGGGCCACTCAAACCGGGCGATTCGGGGATCCCGTTGGAGCCACGCCGACAGAGTGTCCGGCGACAAATGCGCGACCTCCAGGCCGACGAAACTCAACTCACTCGAGAGGTCGCCGCTGACGTTTCGAATGCGGTCCATGCATGCCCGATCCTCGGTGTTCACCGAATGCCGGAGGTGCGCGTAGATGTAGGCCTTTGACCAGAGCGGATCGAGGCGCTCCAGGAGGCCATGGACCGCGAGAAGATTCCCGATGGAGGCGGTCACCTGCCCCTTGAGGGCGATGGCGGAGTCCACCATGGCTTCGAGCCGCCCGATGTCGCGCTGGAACTCCTCCTCGGTGGGGTAGAAGTTCCCGACCAGGTTAAGGTGATACCCTGATTCGGCTTCCTTGGGAATGGCAACGAAAGGGGAAGAAGCCAACACCTGCGTCGCAAGCAACAGAGCGCCAAGCATCATCATCGCATCCTCCGGTCATCGTGAGTGTCGCGGGTGAGCCCACCGGCCCGGGTGTCGCTCCACCATGATTCATCGCCCTTGAGGGCCCGGACAACGTAGGCGCACAGCCGGCCTGCCGCCACCAGAGGATCCGCCGAGGGGTCCTCCCACTGGAATCCCTCCGCAGGGTCCTCATCGTCCGCCAATGATACCACCGCTACCCGGTTGGAGAAACCGCCGGAGTCCGGGGCGAAGAAGGCTGTCGTGTCGCGGTAGACTTCGTACGCATCCGCGCCGGCGGCGTCTCCCCAGGTGAGGGCGAATGTCGTGTCGCCGGCCACCGAGATGGCGATCAGCCCGAATGACCGGACCAATGGCTCAACGTAGAGCCTGCCGTGCCCCCACTTGTCTGTCGGCGGAAGGCCGTGCTCCGTCACGAGGCCGTCTGTCCTGGCGGACGTTCGGAGACTGGCGCGCATGTCGGCCGGCCCGACGTCCGCCGAGCGGCTCAGGGCCAGCGCGACGGCGCCGGCCACCTGAGGCGATGACGCCGAGGTGCCGCTGAACAGCGCATAGGCTCCACCAGGATTCGGGGTGGTGATGAAGGTGGGAGCGCACAGATCGGGCCGGTCGCGCCCGTCACGGGTCGGGCCTCTGCTGGAGAAATCATAGGCGTTTCCATTATCCCTGCTGTAACCGCCGACGGTGAGGCAACTGTCAGCGGTCCCGGGCATGACCAACGTGCAGGTGGAGTCGGCGTCGATGATGGATGTCGCGCCATGGCTTCGCATGAACAGCCAGGCATGCCACTCGCCTCGGCCGTCCCCTTGGAGCGTCACCGTCCATGCCCCTGCGCTGACGCTGTCGGCGGCGCCGTCATCGCTCACGATCAGGACGGCATGATGATCGCCGTTGAGGGGTGCGTCGACGTCATTGGCGATCCAGACGTTGCCGCTGACGGCGTCTTCGGCGAGCGTGTCACCCATGGCGACGGGCCCATGGAGCGCCTCGAACGGATCCCGCAGCACAACCCGCAGTGAGCATGCCCCGGGGTACCAGAGGTCGAGCCCGAATCCCTCGATGGCCCCCGACTGCGGGTAGTCGCCGACCGCCAGGGCGAGCGAGTCGGTCTCTCCCGCTGCGGGAACCGCGCCTTTGGCATGGACGGGAACCCCGTCGCTGTTGCCCGCCGCGCAGGTCACGATCACTCCTTCCCCCGAGACGGCATCGATGGCCAGTTCATCTGCCCGGGTCCCATCGTGAGCGCCGTAGTGTGAACCGAGGCTCAGATTGACGGATACCGGCTTCTGCAGGGCGGTCGCGGTCAATGCGATCCACGCCAGCGCATCGCTGATCCGATCGGTAAGACCGTCGGTCTTCACCAGCAGGAGGGCGGACTCGGCGGCCACGCCCCGATACCGCAGGTCCGCCATGCCCCGCCCATTGCCCGCCGCGGCGCCGAGCACGCGGGTCCCGTGGGCGCCGGCGGTTTGCGTGCACGTTCCCGCGGTTATCTCCTCCCCGGTCCACAGACTACCGTAGTCGAAGCCGGCCGGTGGGGGGGTGTCCGAAGCCGTCTGGTCCCAGAGTAGCACGACTCGGCTGGCCCCGGAGGAATCGACAAAGTCGGGGTGGACAAGCTCGAATCCGTTGTCTATCACCGCCAGAAGGCACTCCTGCCCGCTCCATCCAGCGGCCTGCGCGCCGTCGGCCGCCACGCCGAGAAACGCGACCACCGTGTCGGCGGCCATGAGAGCCGAGTCCGACGTGGCGACATCGAGCAGGAGATCCAGCGGCACGGAGGCTTCCACGTGCCGCACCCAGGGAGCGGCGGCCACGACGCGGGCGGTCTCGCGGCATCGTGGGGCCATGATCAGCCCGGGGGGCCCCGCCGACGGTTCGGGCGCGCGGGTGTGAATGATCATTCGGTCCCCGCACCATGGGCCTGGATGCAGGAGCAGAGGATCTACCGATCCGCGCGACGCCGAAGCATGGAGCAGAAGGCCTAACAACAGCACGGTCACGATCAACCTCATAATGGAGTGAGCCAGGAGAACAGGGAGCAATCTATGCGTGGTCAGGACAATTCTCATCTGCTCCTGCCCGCGACGCGCCTCCAGGTTCTCCGCACCCCGGCATCCAGATTGCCCGACCCTCACCACGCCTTGCCGCGGTGACAGCGGTTCACGGCGTCCGGTCGGCCGTTTCGCGCCAGAGAGCGCCCGCACGTCCCCGAAACCCTTGCCCGACGATGCCGATCCTCTACCTTGGAAACCCCATCCACTGGGTGGCATTCCCTTGAAAGTCGAAGACCTTCTCGGAGCGCATGATGTTCCTCACCCGTATTGAACTCCTCGGGTTCAAGTCCTTCGCAGACAAGACCGTGTGCACGTTGGGAGAGGGCCTCACCGCGGTCGTGGGGCCAAACGGCTGCGGGAAATCGAACATCGTGGAAGCCATCAGGTGGGTACTAGGGGAGCAACGGCCCTCAATGATGCGCGGCAGAGCGATGGGGGATGTGATCTTCAGTGGATCGTCGTCGACGGGACCGGTGTCCATGGCGCAGGTCACGCTGGTCTTCGACAATTCGCGGGGGACCCTACCTTTCGAGGCACCTGAGATCGAAGTCTCGCGGCGGCTCTACAAGGATGGGGAAAGCAAGTACCTCCTGAACATGCGCCCCTGCATGCTGAGGGAGATCAAAGATACGTTTTACAATTCCGGTCTGGGTGCTCCCGAATACGCCATCATGCAGCGTGAGATGATCGACATGCTCCTCGCCAATCGCGCCTCGGAGAGGAGAGTGCTCATCGAGGAGGCGGCCGGAACCTTGAGGTATCGCGCGCACATCAAGCAATCGCTCTCGCGCCTGCACAACGCCGAGTCGTCTATTGTCCGGCTCACCGATATTACTCAGGAACGTGACCGTGTGGTGCGGCGCCTCAAGGCGGAGGCCGCGCAGGCCCGACGGGCCAAACGGTATCGCGAGCGGATGGTTGAGTTGCGCAGGATGATCGCGGCAGCCGCCGTGAGAAGTCTCCAGACTGACGAGGAGCCTTTGCGGGAGGCGCTGGCTCGATCGCGCCGGGCTCTGGAGGGGTTTCAGGCGGAACAGGCCGGCCTCGAGGCCCAGGTCGAGGCAGAGCGGCTTCAGATCGGGGAGTTCGATCAGCGGATTTCTGATACGATCTCGGAACAGGGGCGGGTCCGGGATGAACTCGCATCGGCGAGTGCCGCCGTCGCCTTGTTGGATGCCCGGGCCGCTGACACGACGGGTGAGCAGGAGCGCATCCGGCGCGAGATCATCGACGCCGTTGCGCGTCGTGACAGCGCGTCCGGCCTGATGGAGAAAGGCGAACGGGTCGCGGCGACTCTTGACCAGGAACTGGAAACGCTCCGCGGGGCAACGGCCGACCATGAGGCCCAACGCGTGGCCAGTGAGTCCCGCATCCGCCAGATCAGGGAAGATGCGATGGCGGCGCAGGTGGCCCTGGCGGAAGCCGAGCGGGCCGTGCAGTCGGCCGTTCACGACAGGGAAAAATGCGAGATGCAGCTTCGCCATGCCCAGGAGACTGCCGCCGCCCGGGCGCAGGAATCGGCAGCACTCGCAGGCCAGACGGATGATGCGGCGCAACGGGTCGCCTCGCTGAGTGAAACGCTGGCTGACCTTACCAGGCGTCTCGCCTCGTGCGATCAGGCGGTGGCCCATGCGATCCTCCAGTGCGACAAAGCGAGTCGGCTCACGGTTCGGTCCGAAGAGACCGCGCGCACGGCTGAATTGGCCTACCGGGAAGCGACCACCAGGCGCGATGTGATGCGGAGCACCCTCGATGCTCATGAAGGATTCAGCGATGGCGCGCGATTCCTCATGGCGCGCAGCCCGCATGGCATTCTCGGACTCCTGGGGGAGGAGATCTCGCCCCGAGATGGATGTGAACGCGCCGTGGATGCCGCGCTGGCGGAGGCCGTTGACTTCGTCGTGGTCGAGCACCGAGACACCGCCCGGCATCTGCTCGACATGTTGCGGGACCCCCGAGCCGGCCGTGCCCGGGTCGTGGAGCGCCCGTTGGCGGGATCGCGCAACGATATGCCGGCGCCAGTGGCGCAACCAGGGGATTGGATCATCGGGCCGCTGCTGGACACCGTCGAAGCCCCATCGTCCCTCATGCCCGTGGTGCGATCGCTCCTCGGGCGCGCTCTCCTGCTGCGCTCACTTCCTGCAGACGAGCACGTGCAGGCCCTCTGGGAGCATGGATGGGAGCAGCTGGTAACCATCGAGGGCGACGTCCTGCGGGCCGACGGGATCCATCAGGGTGGTTCGGGATCTCAGACGACGGTGCTGGGCCGGCGCCGGAACCTGGACATGGTCGAGAAATCGCTGGCCCGGCGTTCTCAGCGGCAGCGGCTTTGGAGCCAGCGGGCGGTGAGGCTCCGGGAGCGGTGGAAGTTGCTCGAGGGTACCCGCGATGAAGCCTTGGCCCGCCGGCAGGGCCTTTCCGTCGAGAAAGCCGGCATCGCGGGGGAGCTCCAAGCCGCCGAGGAAACCCACCGCCGCGTGACCGCCGCCCTGGCCGGCATGGCCGAAGAGGCGACACGCGGTGAAACCGCGATCCGATCATGCCATGAAGCGTTGGAGAGCGCCGCGAGGCATGTAGGCCAGGGGTCCTCACGACTCGCGGAGGCGCGGGAGCACCACGGGCAGGTGGTGCGGGAGATGCGCGAGGCCGAAGCCGAACAACAGGCGGAATCGGCTGCCCTCGAACCGCTCCGCCAGCGTCTGATTCGTCTTGAGGAGGAACTGGCGACGGTTCATGCCGGTAACGGGAGGCACCGCCTCCAGTTGGAAGCCGAACAGCGGCTCATCCCGGGCCTGGAGCGACGGCTGGAGGCACTCGCCGAAGCGGCGGAGCGTGCCGCCGCCGAGCGTGGCGACCGGCAGAAGAGGGTCGGCGTAGCGCAGGAGCGGTTAGGCGAGATCGATCGGGGAGTGGCCGCGATGCGCACCGAGCGTATGCATCTGGTGGAACGCCTGGGCTCGCTGGAGAGTGCAGTCGGCGACGCCCGCGAACGCACACGGCGCGAGCGCGAGGCCGCCCACGAGGCGGAACTCGAGTTGGCCAAGCGTGAGGCGAGGCTGCAGGAAGTCATCGCACATGCATCCCAGGATCTGGACATCGCCCACGGAGATCTGGTGGGCATCGAACCGACCGCGCCGTTGCCTGATCTTGAGCAGGAACTGGAGCAGATCCGCTCGCGATCCGCTGCATTGGGAGATGTCAATGTGCGCGCCGACGAGCAGTTCGTCGCGGAATCCGCGGAGCTCGAGAGGTTGCAGCGTGAACTGACCGATGTGCGGGAGAGCCGCGATGAATTGCTCCGAAGCATCGATCGCGCAAACCGCACTGCCCGGGAGCGCTTCACCGCCACCTTCGACCGGGTCAGCGAGTACTTCACCCAGACCTTCTCGGCTCTCCTGCCGGGTGGACAGGCTCGCCTGGAGCTGCCCGGGGAGGGGAGCATCCTGACCCGGGAGATCGAGATCGTCGCCCAGCCTCCGGGCAAGCGCAGCCGGCCCGTGGAGCTTCTTTCGGGAGGCGAACGGGCCCTCACGGCGCTCTCGTTTCTTTTCGGAGTCTATCGGGAGAAAGCGGGACCCTTGTGCGTGCTTGACGAGGTGGACGCTCCGCTGGATGACGCCAACACGTCCCGTTTCATGGACATGCTTGAGCGCCTCTCGTCCACGACCCAGTTCATCGTGGTGACCCACAACAAGCATACCATGTCCCGGGCCGCCAGGCTCCTGGGAGTGACCATGGAGAGCGGCGTGTCGCGATTGGTGCCGGTGGAACTCCGCAGGCAGGGAGCATAGTGACTGAAGAGGATCGTGCGCGAGCCCGTGTCGAGGACCTGCGGCGTGCGCTCAGCGAACACAACTACCGGTACTACGTGCTCGACCGCCCGGCCATCTCCGACGCGGAGTATGACGCCCTGTTCCGCGATCTGGTCGATCTCGAGGGCAGATTCCCCGATCTGCAGGCGTCCGACTCCCCGACTGCCCGGGTCGGCGCTGCCCCGGCCTCGGCATTCAAAGCGGTGCCGCACGAGATGCCGATGCTCAGCCTGGACAATGTGTTCTCCGATGAAGAGCTGACGGAGTTTGTGGGCCGGGTGCGGCGGCTCCTGGGAGATGTCGAGCCGCCGTGGATCGCGGAGCCGAAGCTCGATGGGCTCTCGGTGGAACTCGTCTATGAGGATGGCGTGTTCGTCCGCGGTTCGACCCGGGGTGACGGCATGGTCGGGGAAGATGTGACGGCCAATCTCCGCACCGTGCGCAGCGTGCCCCTGCGGCTGCGGCCCGAGGCGAATCCGCCGCTACGTGTGGTGGTACGGGGCGAAGTCATCATCGGTCGTGGGGCATTCCGCCGATTGAACGATGAGCGGACGGCGGCAGGGGAGCCTGCCTTTGCCAATCCCAGGAACGCCGCGGCCGGCTCGCTGCGCCAACTGGATCCGACCGTCACCGCGTCCCGACCGCTGGACATCTTTCTTTACGATGTAGTCAAGGCGGAGGCCGCGGGGCTGACGACGCAGCATCAGCTCCTGGAGACCTTGCCCCAGTGGGGTCTCAAGGTCAATCCGCTGTTCCGCCCGTGCGGGTCAGTCGATGATATCCGCGCCTTCTTCCGAGACATGGTCGGCCGACGGGACGAGCTTGACTACGACGCCGACGGCATCGTGGTGAAACTCGACCGATTCGCCCAGCGCGCGGTGGCGGGCCAACGGAGCCGCAGCCCCCGATGGGCCATCGCGTACAAGTTCCCCGCCCAGGAAGCGATCACCATGGTGCGCGACATCGCAGTCTATGTCGGCAGGACCGGGGCGGTGACCCCGGTGGCGCTGCTTGAACCGGTATCCGTCAGCGGTGTGGTCGTGAGCCGGGCAAGTCTTCACAATGAAGAGGAGTTGCGCCGCAAGGATGTGCGCGTCGGCGACCGCGTGGTCGTACGGCGCGCAGGCGAAGTGATCCCGGAGGTCGTGACCGTCATTCTACCCGATGAAGGGGCGCTGCGCGGCCCGGCCTTCGCCATGCCCGAAACCTGTCCCATGTGCGGCTTCGGGCTGGTCCGCCGAGGCGAAGAGGTAGTGCGAAGATGCCCCAATGAGAGCTGCCCGTCGCGGGTGCAGGAGTCTATCCTGCACTTCGCCGGGCGGAATGCCATGGACATTGACGGTCTGGGTGTGCGGCTGGTCGAACAAATGGTGGAGCGCGGGCTGGTGCGCGACGTGAGCGACCTGTATGCACTGACCGCCGAGCAACTCCTCACCCTCGAACTGGTGGGGGACAAGAAGGCCGAGAACCTCCTCCGGAGCATCGCGCTGAGCAGACAGACCACCCTGCCTCGCCTGCTCTTTGCCCTGGGCATCCCCCAGGTCGGCGAGGTCACCGCCGCGCTGCTGGCCGCGGAGGCCGGATCGCTGGAACGCCTCATGTGCATGACGCCGGAGGAGCTGCAAGGCATCCCGGGAGTCGGGCCTGAGGTGAGCGCCAGCGTTGCCGCCTACTTCTCCCTCTCCGCCACTGCCGAGCTTGTACGCCGGCTGAAGGACCGGGGCGTGACATGGCCTGATGTGATCACGAAGCCCCTGGAGGGGCCTCTTTCAGGGAAGACCTTCGTGTTCACCGGCGCGCTGTCAGCAATGAGTCGCGAACAGGCCGGCGCGGCGGTGGTCGCGCTGGGCGGAGCGACAGGCTCGTCGGTAACCAGCAAGACCGACTATGTGGTCGCGGGAGCGGATCCGGGGAGCAAGCTGGACAAGGCGCGGAAGCTGGGAGTCTCCGTCCTGGATGAAGAGGCCTTTATGGCCCTCGTCGGCCATTGACGGAACAGAACACGGGGGTATCGCCACGATGACACCCACGTCCGGCAGTGCCGGAGGATGGCGGGAGCTGGGGTGGGGCAGCGACGCCGCTCTCCTGGTGTGGGGTGAGACCTTGCCCGAGCTTCTCCACCACGGAGCCCGGGCCGTGGT
>JALOPK010000421.1 GCA_025453925.1 Candidatus Eiseniibacteriota bacterium
TGGCTTGCTGGATGAACGACATGGTCAGCGCTTCTGCTCGTCAACCAGGAGTGAGCGCGGGGATGGTGAACCATCCCCGCGCGGTGGCATCTTACTCGCCGTATTCCTTGGCCTCTTTGAGAATCTGGTTAACCTTGTCGGCGGCCTTCTTCATGACCGCCTGGCAGCCGGCGAGATTCCCGAGCAGGGCGGCATCTCGATAAGCCTCCTGGACGATCTCGCCCACGCCAACCCAGATTTCGTGGCTCGCCGAGAGATTCGGCTCGAAGTAGGTCACCAGGCCCTTGGGCTGCTCGATGAACGGACGGAAATGGGGCTCCTTGGCGAAGATTTCTTCGTAGGAGACATCGCGGCGCGGCGGAATCCAGCCGGACTCCTGGAGCAGCGTCTTCATCACTGTCTCGTTCTGGACCGCGAGGGTGAACTTCCAGGCCAGCGCGGTGTGCTTGCCCGCGGCGGGGACCGTCAGTCCAGCCACGTAGTCGAGCACTCCCCAGGACTTGCCCTTGGGCTGGACCGCGACGCCGTAGTCAACCGTGGGCGCACTGTCCTTCATGAACGGTACCACCCAAGACTCGCGCATGAACATAGCCGCGTCACCGGCGGCGAAGCCCTCCGAATCGTGCTTCAGGCCCCAGTCGTCGCTCTTGTCCTTGCCGTGCAACAAGCTGACGTACCACTGCAGCGCCTCGGCCTGCCCCGGCGCCTCGCAGGAGGCGTGGAAGGTTTCGGGGGCCTTACCCGGCTCGATCACCTGCTTGCCCGAGAACTGATAGGCGATGAAGCTGAATTTCTGCGTGCCGCCGCCGGGCCCGGTGAGCCGGATCGAGTAGCCGGCACGGGTCAGGGCACCGCTGGCGTTCATCTTGCGCAGCTTCACGGCGTAGTCGCGCACCTGCTCGACAGTCTCCGGGGCCGTCTTGAGCCCGGCTTCGGCGAAGAACGTCTTATTGTAGAACAGTGCTGGCCCACCGGTCTGGAAGGGCATCGCGTAGATCGCGTCCTTGTAGGAGATGATCGGCACGGCCGTATTGACGTAGCGGCCGGGCTTCTTGATCCACGATTGGACGTCGTTGGGCGCCTTGGCCAGCCAGCCGGCCTTGGCGAAGCCGTACATGTCGGTCATTTCCTGGACCACCACGTCGGCGGCGGAACCGGCAGGTATGGATACCAGCGCCTTGTCCTGCAGATCCGTGAAGTCGAATGTGAGGATCTCCACCTTAACCTTGGGGTTGTCGGCGACGAATATCTCCACCGCCTTCTTCAGTGTGGATTCGGTTTCCGGAAAACCGGTCCACACGGTCAGCGTAGCGGCTTCATCGCTCTGACCTCCGGCGAACAAGGCCGCCGAAATGAAGCCCAAGACCAGCACTGCAACCAGAACCTTTTTCATCCCGTTGCTCCTTTCCCTGCGGAATCACGCTCACTGGCGACGCACGACGGCGCGCCTTGCCCTCGCCGAGCCGACCGCTCGACGCATGGAACCAAGATCGCACACCTCGCTGCCCCTGCCTCGGTTTCTCAGTCTCCCGTCGCCGACCAGGCAGCAGGTTCGGTGAAGTGGTCGTAGACGGTCCGTGAGACAGTCTGCGGCTGCCTCGTTTGCAGGGCCGCCACGACTCTCCGGTGATCGTCGATGAAGCGAGTGAGGTCCTCCCGATAACCGTCGCTCACCATGAGAAGTCTGTAGTGCAGGCTCGAGAAGACCCTGATCAGTTCACCGAGCAGGCGATTGCCCGATCTCTTGAAGAGTGCGCTGTGGAACTGCGGATGGCCGTCGATCAGGGCCTTGGTCTCCTCCCCGTTGCGGATGTGCTCCTCCATCTGGTCGACGATCGACTCCAGGTCGCGGATGTCCTGCTCGGTGAGCTTGGGGATCTCCGCAACGATGAAATTGCTCTCGAGGCACCGGCGAATTTCGAACAGATCCCTGAAGGCCTGAGAATCGGAGGACACGTGCAGCTCGATGTTCTCCAAGATCGCGTTGAAATCGAACTGTCGAACGAAGCGCCCGATGCCGTGCCGGGCCTCGATCACGCCCAGCGTCTCCAGGCCCTTCAGCGACTCGCGCACGGCGGCCCGACTGATGCCTATGCGCTCTGCGAGTTCCTTCTCGGTGGGGATCGCATCACCCGCGCGCAGACGGGCGCTGCGGATGTGCTCTCGGATGCGTTTCTGGGCTTCCTTCTGGATGTTGACATTCTGGATTCGCTGCAGCATAATGCCTTCGTAAGCAGTTGTCGGACGACTTACTTCTGTCGTCCGAGATTATAGGGTAACAGCACCCTGTCGTCAAGTACGGTTTCGCCATTTCGCTCGGACAGCGAGGTCAACAGTGAAAACGCGCCAAGTGGGCAATACGGACCTTCACTTCACGGTGATCGGGCTGGGAACGTGGGCCATGGGAGGGGGAGGCTGGAAGTGGGGCTGGGGACCCCAGGACGACGATGCTTCGATTGCTGCGATCCACCGCGCGGTCGAGCAGGGGATCAACTGGGTCGATACGGCCCCGATCTACGGCTTCGGCCGGGCGGAGGAAGTGGTCGGCAAGGCCCTCCGGGGACTGACGCCCCGGCCGCTCGTGGCGACCAAGTGCAGCAGAGTCTGGGACGAACAGCACAACGTGAGCGGCAACCTGGAAGAGAGAAGCCTCCGGCTCGAGTTGGAGCGCAGCCTCCGCCTGCTGCAGGCCGAGGTCATCGACCTGTACTTCATGCACTACCCGCTGCCCGAACAGGACATGGAGCGCGGCTGGGAGACCTTGTCCCGCTTCAAGCGGGAGGGTAAGGTGCGGCAGATCGGCGTATCGAACATCGGGCTGGAGCACCTGAAACGCCTGCAGGCCATCGAGCCCGTGGCCTGCATCCAGCCGCCGTACAGTCTCTTGGAGCGAGGCATCGAGAAGGAGATCATCCCCTACTGCCGAGCGCAGGGCATCGGCATCGTGGCCTACAGCCCGCTGCAGCGCGGCCTGCTCACGGGACAGTTCTCGAAGGAACGGATCGAGAGCCTTCCGGAAGACGACCATCGCAAGAGGGACAAGCACTTCGTCGAACCGGCCGGCAGCGTGAACCTGCAGCTGGTCGAGGGCCTGCGCGCCCTGGCCGCCCGCAGGTCGACCAGACCGTGCCGGGAGCCGATTGGGTGCTCTCGGCCGCGGACATCCTGACGATCGAGAGGCTGCTGGCACAGCGCGAGCCTCACCTGGCCGGCTGAGGCCGACTCCGACTACGAAAGGACGAAGGGAGACGGGCATGGTGGATGTCACGAAGCTCCTGGAGAAGCACGGCATCGCCGGAAGAGACGGGTACGGACTGCGGAGCTCTGCGCTGCAGTTTCCGGACGGTGCGCACTACCGCATGGAGATCTCCGGAGTTCACACCGTGGCCGACATGGAGGCGCTGGTGGACGAGTGCCGCAAACGCCGCACCCCCGTGCACCGCGTGATTGCCGCCGGCGACGGCACCAACCTGCTGACCAGCGGCGAGCTGCGGCAACTTGCCCGGCTCGGGCACGAGGCCGGCATCGAGGTGATCGTGATCCCGGGACCGCGGGCCAATCTGGACGCGGGCAAACACGCCCACACCGACTGGGGACGGTTCTCCGGCGTGCGCGTGCGGGGCACCGACAGCCTGGGCCACTTCGTCGCTGACGTGTTCCGCAGCTACGAGGCGGGCATCCGCGGGTTCCTGTTCTACGGGGAAGACACGCTGCATCTCATGCAGCAGATGCGCTCCGAGGGGGACTTCCCCACGGACACGGTGTTCAAGGTCTCCTACACTCAGGGCGTCTCCAACGCGGTGGGGGCGCGCCTGCTGGAGCAGCTCGGCGCCGACAGCATCAATCCTGTCTCGGACCTCACCCTTCCCATGCTGGCGTCGATCCGCGCCGCCGTGCGCATCACCATGGACATCGTCACCATCTCCGACAAGGACCTGGGTCTGCTGAACCGTTTCTGGGAAGGCCCCGAGCTGGCGAGGGTCTGCTCCCCCTGCTACTTCAAGCAGGAGTTCGCCGCCACGCAGGGCGGGACCCGCGAGAAGGTGAAGTACTGCGAGATCATGCAGGAGATCGTGGAGAGCCGCAATCCGTCGCTGCGCTTGTCCGGGCAAGGCGCCAAGGATCTCCGCGTTCCTGTAATCGCCTGACGCCCACGGCAGCCTCGTCGGAAGAATCGAGAAAGAACCGATGATAGCGAGCATACTGACCGAACAGCAGATCCGCGAGATCCATGCGCAAACGCTGCAGGTGCTGGAACGCACCGGGGTGCGGTTCTGGAACAGCCCACGGGCACTGCAGGTCCTGGCCAAGGCCGGCTGCGCCGTGCGGGAAGAGCGCGTGTTCTTTCCTCCGGAGGTGGTGAACTGGGCCCTGGGCGCGCTGCCCGACAGGGAGGCCCTGGCCATGCACTCCCCGGAGGGAGGCCGCACGGTCAGCCTGGCCAGCAGGCAGGTCAACTTCTCGACGGTGGGCAACGCCTACTACGTCTACGACTTCCAACGGGGAGAGCAGCGGGACATCGAGGTGCAGGACGTCGAGCAGTACTGGGTGCTATTCGAGAACCTGGAGCACTTCGCGATCCGCGTGGGCGAACTCATCCTGCGGTCGTGGCGGCACGGCGGCCAGCAGCCGATCTCGGCCCGCTGCGAGACCGCCGAGCAGGCCATTGCCTGCTTCCGGGATCTGCACGAGAGGAAGAGGGTGCCCGCCAAGCCGATCATCACGAGCATCGGCCGGACGCGCGAACAGGTGCGCATCGGCATCCTGCAGTCGCTGCTGTATCGATCCTCCCTCGCGGACCTCCAGCAGAGACCCACCACCGGGGTCTGGGTCAACCCGCTCAGCCCGCTGCAGTACGACGACCAGACCGAGGGCATCGTGGAGGGAGCCCAGCAGGGGATTCCCATCATGATCTCTCCGGAAATCATGGGCGGCTCCACGGGGCCCATCACCCTCGCCGGAATCCTGGTGCAGCAGAACGCCGAGGTGCTGGCCGGTCTGGTGCTGGCCCAGGCCACTCGACCGGCCACCACGGTGATCTACGGTTCGCTCTCCGGCCCGATGGACCCGCGCGTCGCCGACATCTCCATGGGCAGCATCGAGGCCAACGTGGTGCAGTGCGCCACGGTCCAGATTGCCGACTTCTACGGGCTGCCCTCCCGCATCGCGGCGGGCAACACGGGCGCCAAGGCCCCCGGGCCCCGAGCCGTGACGGAGGCCGCCCTGGGCGTGTTCATGGGCGCGGCCGCCGGCGCGAACATCATCACCACTGGACTGCTGGACTGCACGCTCATGCTGAGCTATGAGCATATGGCCCTTCTGGACGAGATCATGGGGGCGGTGAAACGGGCCTGCCGCGGAGTGGACATCGACGAGGCGCGTTTCGCGCTCTCAGAGATACACCGTGAAGGCAAGCCCGGAGGCAGTTACCTGACCTCGGCGCACACCCTCGAGCACCTGCGCGGCGAGCTGTTCCTGTCCGACTTCTTCGGCAGGGCAGCAGACTCGTACGAAGACTGGTATCAGCACGCGCACAGGAAGGTGCGTCGGCTGTTCGACACCAAGGCCAAGGTGGACTTCGGCAGGCAGGTCACCG
>JALOPK010000422.1 GCA_025453925.1 Candidatus Eiseniibacteriota bacterium
CTTGGTCACCGCGAAGTCCACCCCGTTGGTGTTGACGACGTGCGTCACCGTCCTGGTGAACTGAAGTATGGCCTGCTCGATGATGGCCGCGGGATAGCGCAGGCGGCACGTCTCGAGGAACTGGGACAGGCTGGCGAGCATGGCGGAGCGATCGGCATCCTCCGGGCCGAGAGAAAACACCCCGGACGGCTGGTGTTCGGCGATGTCGTACGCCTCATCGGGTTGGGAGGCCCGGGCGATGCCCAGGGTATCCGAGGCGAGGCTCTCGAGGGCCTCGGGCGTAGTCTTGTTGGTGCCGCTGGCTCCTCTCCGTTGATCACGTATCGCCATCATGCCGACACTCGACTGGAACGTCGTTCGCAACAGAGAGAGCCGACCGGCATCCGCCGTGAGCTCGTGCTGCTCGGAACTCGAGACAGTGCACGAGGCCTTCTGGGCGCCTGCGCGAGAGAGGGCCGCGAGACCCTGCAGCGCGACGTGTCTCCCCTTCATCTCACCGACCTCCCATGTTGACGGCGCATTTGATGGCCGGTCCGCCCATTGACACCGGGATGCTCTGCTTCTTGCCGCACATGCCCCATGCGGACCAGGTCATGTCTCGGGAGACCATGCTCACGGTCCCGAGGAGGTCGAACGCGACGCCGGAAATCGTGGTGTCGCGGATCGCCCTTCCCACCTTTCCCTGCTTGATCTCGTAGCCGATCACGATACCGAACATGAACTCGCTGGTGGAGTCGGCCTGGCCGTTTCCCGAGCGGATGAGCAGGTACCCGTCATCGATTGACGTGACCATGTCTTCCATCGAGCTTTCCCCCGGGAGGATGGCGGTGTTCCGCATCCGGATCAGAGGCTCGTCGGAGAAGCCCGAGGCCCGAGCGTTCCCCGCAGGCTCTGTCCCCATCCGGTGGGCGCTCTCGCGATTGTGCAGGTACCCCTTCAGGATGCCTCGCTCGATCACCACCGCGTCCCGGGCCGGAACCCCTTCGTCGTCCATGACGACGGGGACGGGGCACGGCGTTCCCATTGCCGTGTGCGCGTAGTCCACCAGGGTCACCAGAGGGCTTGCGACCTCCTTGCCGAGATAGTCACGGGCCACCGAACCGCCCTGGACGAAGTCCGCTTCTACCGTGTGGCCGATCGCCTCATGCGCCAGGAGCCCGGCGAGATCCGCCGCCAGCACGCAGTCCGACACGCCCGCGCGCACATAGACGGCCTCTCGCTTCGCCATCAGGTGGCGATGGAGCCGGTCGACGGGCTCGTACAAACGTTCCACATCCGTGAAGACGTCCTCGAACTGCCCCAGCCCGCCCCACACCTCGAACACATCCACCGGACCGGTGGATGTCTCTCCCGAGAGCACCACCGACACCAGCGTCCGGGGGATGAAGGAGTAGGAAATCGAACCATCCGATGTGACAAGGGATTTCGCCATGTCGAGGCACCGTAACGAGAGCCGCCTGCTGGCCAGTGAAGGGTAGGAGGCGGCGATGTGACAGTCGAGTGCGGTGAGAAACCCGACCAGTGCCTGCTGGTCGAGACGGGGCTTCATCGTTACGTAGTCGGCGTCCGCAGTCCCGGCAACGGGAGGAAACCGCGTCTCGCGGTGGCCGGCGGCCTTCGAGAGGATCCGGGCATTGTCAGTGGCGGCCCGGACCACGGACCGGGCCGCGCCGTCGGTCAGATCAGGGTGGGAAGCGAACCCCCACGATCCTTCCTTGTACACGCGGGCCGACACGCCGCTGGCCGAGGATCGGCCATTCTGGACGAGGTTCCCCTTCACGATGGTGATGCTGGTTTCGCTGTTCTCCTGCATCCGAAACTCGGTATACTCCTCGAAGTACCGAGCGTAGGGAGACACATCCTTCTCGATCATCCCGTGATCTCCTCCCGGCAGGCCGGCCGAACGCGGCTCAGGCGTGCGGTGCACCGTGGTGCATTCCATCGGTGGTTGGCAGGTCAGTGACCGGGTGATTCTGCACACGACCCCTCTCGCATGCAAGTATGGCGCGCCGTGCCCGCGTTCATCCGGCCTCCGGCTCCGGCGTCGCCGAGGACACGCCTGCTCGACCTTCCGTATCGTCTCTGCTTCCCTCCGATTCCTCGTGCACCACGGAGCGGGAATCCCACGCTTTGACCCCACAGGGAGTTTCTCGCCGACGCTCCCCGCGGGCCTTGTGTGATCACCGGGCCGCGTTTACTTCCTACCGGACCATGGCGTCTGTCCTGTGCTCTCACGATCCGTGGAGGTGATGCCGGCACCATGAGACACTCTACATACCCCGTATGCCGCCCCGATCGGGGCGTGTTCCCTCTCGACGAGCTGGTGGCGCGCAGCGCCCGCGACTTCGGACCGCTTGTGGCCATGAAGGCATGGACCGGCAACGGCCACCGCGAGATTACCTACGGCGAGTTCGCCGACCGGGTCCGCCGCATCGCAGGGTGGCTTGCTCACGCCGGGTTGAACCATGGTGAACGTGTGGGTGTGCTGGGTGAGAACCGGCCGGAGTGGGGCATGGCGTACCTTGCCGTGCAATGCGCCGGCGGGGTGGTCGTCCCGGTGGACAGGCTTCAGCCTGCGTCAGGGGTCAATGCGATCCTCTCCGACTCCGCCGCACGGTTTGTCTTCGTCTCGGAGAGGTTCCTGGATGTGCTGGCTGAAGCCGGCCCGCCTCGGGGGCTGGAGCGGATAGTCTGCATGGACGAACGAACCGATCGGGGGGTGCTGTCATGGTCTACCGCCTTGGAGCAGGGGCCGGCGGGTGCCGCCCGGCTTCGCCCCCGGGTGCTCGACGATCTTGCCGCGATTCTCTATACTTCCGGAACCACCGGCCGGAGCAAGGGTGTGATGCTCACCCAGCGCAACATCATGACCAATGTGGCCGGGTGCAGCCAGCTCCTCCCGTTGGGACCTGGCGACACGTTCCTCTCCATGCTCCCCCTTCACCATGCATTCGAATGCACCGCGGGGTTCCTCTTTCCGTTCTACTGTGGCTGCTGCATCACGTATGCCCGCAGCATCAAGACCGCCGACCTGCTGGCCGATATGCAGGAAGCAACGGTCACCGCCATGGGATCCGCGCCTCTGCTCTACGAGAAGATGCACGAAGGCATGGAGCGCTGATGGGAACCGTGCGGTTGGGCGAACTGCTGGGCATGTCCCTGGGGCGGCGGCTGTTTCGGCCGCTCCGGCAGAAGGCCGGACTGGGTTCGGCGAACTACTTCGTGACGGGCGCCGCGTCGTTGGACCCCGCAACCTCGCGTTTTTTCAACCGGCTCGGCATACCTCTGCTGCAAGGGTATGGCCTCACTGAAGCGAGCCCGGTCAGTCATGCCACGCCTCCGTCGAAGATCCGCCACGACTGCGTCGGTCTCCCGCTTCCGGGGGTTCTGTGCCGGATTGACGGCCCCAACGATAGCGGCATCGGGGAAATCTGCCTGAAGGGGCCGTCCATCTTCGTGGGGTACTACCAGAACCAGGAGGCCACCGACGCCGCCTTCGATGATGAAGGCTGGTTCCACACCGGAGATCTCGGCGTCATTCTCTCTGATGGCTACCTTCAGATCATGGGTCGCGAGAAGAACGTGATCGTGACGGCGGGCGGTAAGAACGTCTACCCCGAAGAGATCGAAGTGATTCTGAACCGAAGGCCCTTTGTACTGGAGTCCCTGGTGATCGGAGTCACCCGTCCCTCCGGGTACGGCGAGGAAGTGGGCGCCCTGATCTACCCTGACCAGGAGGCGCTGGCCGCGCACTTCTCGGGGGCGCACGCGCCACAGACCATGGAGGCCGTGCGTTCGCTGATCGCCAAAGAGATCCGGGAGGTGCAGAAGAGTCTGCCCTCCTACGCGCGGATCCGGCATTTCCAGGTGCTCAACGAGGAGTTCCAGAAAACCACGACCCGGAAGATCAAACGCTTTCTGTACTCCGGGAATCTGCTGGCCACCGGCACTGACGGGGGCTAAACGGTCTCGCGCTGCGGGGCCGCGGGAGTTGCCGACTTCGTCCTGAAGGACGCGCTCAGTCGCGTCCGCGTTACTCCTC
>JALOPK010000423.1 GCA_025453925.1 Candidatus Eiseniibacteriota bacterium
ACGCTATGCCGGCCGTTGGTCTATCGAGGATACCTTCAGAGATGTGAAGCAGCTTCTCGGCGGCGAGAACCCTCAGACCTGGAAACGTCACGGCCCTGCGCGAGTTGCTGCACTCTCCTTCTGGATCTACAGTGCCGTCTGGTGGTGGTACCTCTTCGCCTGCGACTCCTCCTGCTCTTGGCCCTCACGCCCCTGGTATACTTCCAAGACCTCCCCGTGCTTTGCCGATGCCCTCGCCTCGCTACGCTCCGCCCTGTGGCGTCACCGCATTTATCCCACCTCCGAACTCCAGCCGCTTGATCCCAAAATCATCGACGGCCTCATCGCCGTCCTTGCACGCGCCGCCTAAATGCCGCCTCCCCTCTCCTCCACCGCCCGGGCTCCGCCCTCATATGTGCGAAAGTCCACTACATTGGACGTGTCCTATATGATGCGCGACTCTCATCCGCTGTGCTGCGATATCGGATCACGCCCCCACGCGGCGGCGCGGCCTTCGAAGGCTCTCCTCCCGCACGGGGTGCGCTGCAGAAGGGTGTCCCTTGGCAGGCGCCCCGAGGGCTGCCTGGGTTTTGACCTCCGTTCTCCGTGGGAGCCCCGCATCCGCAGGTGCGGGGGCAACCGACTTCAGTCGCGGTGCGAGGCGCCTGGTGGCCCGGCTCTTCGCGGCTAATCCCGCACCCTGCAGGTGCGGTCCCCCGAGCCGCTCCCACGGGACGCAGCCGGGAGTGCTGTGGGAGTGACTCCGCGTGCAGGCCACGTTGCCGCGGCCCTGCGCGGCTCACGTGGTCAGTCACGATCCTAACAGAACATCAAGCCGCCGTGAGCGCCATTGTGCCCGTTGATTCCGTAAGGAAGGCCCGCCGCTTCGCATACAGTGCTGCTAAACCACGCGCAGCGCCCGGGCAGCACGGCATAGCGAGGCGCGCCTGCAGTGGGCCGGTCTCCGAGACGACATCGACGACAAATGCGACGTATGTCATGCCCGCAACACTTCGGTCATCTCGAAGGCCTGCGCCTTCAGGTGCGGGGAGGCGATGATCTGGTCAGGAGATTGCCGCGCTTCGCTGGCAATGACAGAATCCCGTGCAGGTCATCGCGAGGACTCAGCCCGCCCGCCGTGTCAGCAACACGGTACGCGCAGCCGGACAGCTCAACCGGCGCATGATCTCCAGTAGCTCGGGATGATCCGCCGCATCAATCAGGGCTGCGTCAAGATCCGCGTCATGCACCACCCAGAACACGGGGTCTCCAAGGCCAAAGAGATCGATGTCGATCCCGGACAATGCGGCAGGAACGGGACTATCTCCACCCCACTGTCCCATGGTTATGTCGACCGTCCCTGAATTGAGGGGTGCGACCCAGTGAAGCTCGGCCGGCTGAAGCTCTATGTCTTCAAACCCATCGGGCAACGCAACGAGGGTGACGATTCTCTGGCGAGTATGCGTGTCACGGTAGTACGGGTTATCCCTGGTATCGCCGCGAAGCCTCATGAGCCCGGCGAAGCTCTCGGGCAGCTGGAAGTAGAGGAACTCCCCATCCCTGATACCGAATTGCTCGACTCGCGCGGAGAACTCCACTGTGCCCGGATATGCATCGAATTGACTGATGAGGTCACCGTCAGCCGTCGCACCCTCCGCAAGGGAGGTCAGCAATCCTTGATGATGCCGTGCGCGTTCCTCCGGCGACATCTCCGCGAACTGCTTGTGTGCCGTCGCATAGAGGCTTCCATACACTCGCCGGATCTTCGTCACCGTCGCGTCGCCAGATTCCGCAAGCCGGATAACGGAGATCCGCTCCTCTCGCTCCTCTCGGCCGGCGCTGCTGAGGATCCGAACAAACTCGCCGCTGTTGGCGACCAAGCCGATTCGCTCCTCGTGTGGTGTGGCGCCGAGCACCGCATACTGATCCGAATCGTTGACGTAGGCGTACTCGCCGTTCACCGAGACCCGCACCAGCACCTCGTCAAACCACCGGGCATCAGGGTGCTCCATCACCGCGTCGTGAAGAGCCGGCACCCTTGACACTGTGGAGCCGGTCAAGACGAACTCCGGCGTGAATCCCACCTCCGCCAGCATGGCGTACAGGAGCGTCGCACGATCGGCGCTGTTGCCATAGCCCTCGTGCAGCGTCACATCAGCCGTGCTTAACCCGGTCAGGGGGATCTCATCGAGCCGGGGGCCTGCCTGACGTACGCTGCGGGCCACGAAGTCCCGAATGGCCGCCAGTTTCGCCTCGGGGGCCTTGAGCCCCCGCACGAGGTCCTTTGCCCGCTGCGCCGTCGCGCGCTGTCCTCTCGCATTGGAGGAAAGGATGCCACCGACCTGATGCGCATACGCACCCCAGGCGCCGGCATGGGCCGTGACTGTCGGAGTGAAGGCGTCGAATGGGGGAACCGAGTCTTCTCGCTTGATCACGTCGGGTTCACGGAGCGTCCAACGAAGGATGCGCCTGTTACCCTGGACCAGGAGCTCCTCACGTACCGCGGGCCCCGGGATGCCGACTCCTTCCTCATATGCGAAACCGTTCGCGTCCAGATCGGCATCCACGTCAAGTTCCGAAGGATGGCTGACCACGACCTCGCATTCTCCCACGGGATCCGTGCCCGAGAACCCAACTCGCATGGCGAAGAAGGGGTGATCAATGCACCGTTTCACATACTGGTACTCGATGGTGCTTCCGATCTCCACGCCGGGAAGGCTCGCCACCAGGATCTTCGACGCGGGATACCGCGGCGCGCTGCCGACCCACGGCGCATCCATGACATTCTGCTCCTCGGGCCGGATCTCCTGCACGGAGCTATCCGGCGCGATGACCCGGGCATACTCAAGGACGACGTGCTCCCACGCGGGATTGTAGGCAAGCTTCAGCTCGGAGTTCTTCTTCTTCCCCGCGTAGCTCAGGATCTTCTTGGTGGTCGTCACGCGTTGGGTCCAGGTGGAGGCATCCCCCACATCGTATTCAGTGCGCTGCTCGATGACCATGACCTCGCTGTCCCCGGCGCCGTGCGCCGCCTCATTCACGGCACGCGGTTCGTCGTCACCCCGGGCGAAGATCGGCATCTTGGAGAGACTGCGATCTCTCTCCTTCAGCGCCTGCTTGAGGGTGAG
>JALOPK010000424.1 GCA_025453925.1 Candidatus Eiseniibacteriota bacterium
CCGAACTCGAACTCACCCACTGTGTTCGACGGCACGGATTCCTGCCCCAGGTTGTCTCTGATCACGATCCGGTAGAACGAGTGCTCGTTCGGGTCGCCCACCCCGCTTTCCCAATCCCAGTACTCGGTGTCGCCAAAGACCCAGTCGATCTCCGTGTCGTCTCCTGGATCGAAGTACGCACCAGGACTCCGCTGGATGAAGGTCCTGATGGACGGCTCGGGATTCCCGCTCGTGTCTTCGCTCACCGCCGTCCACTGTAGCAGCGCCAGCCCGCTCAGCGGCGCCACCGCAAGATCGGTCACCGGCTTCGGTGGCGCATCATGCGCCGTCAGCTCCACCTGACACGGGCCGCCTCCCGCGTGCCAGATAGGCTCGTCAGGCCCGAGGCACTGGGCGGTGAAACCGTTGATCGTGAATCTGAGCGTGTCGCCTTCGTCAGCACCCTCGTCCACACCAGGTGTTGCGACATCGTCACCGTAGACCGTCATCGGCCCATAGCCTCCTTCAGTCGTGACCTCCCATCCACCGCACAGCACCCCGTCCGGATCCCACGCCTCCACCACATCCCCGGCGAGGAGCGCTCGCCCTTGGAACGTGCTGGTGCTGCCGTGGAACATGCATACAAACGCCGAGCCCTCCGGCGTGCCGTGAGGCGTCAGCACGATGGTCCCAACGTCTGACGGGCAGGTCACATCCGGGATCATGACCGGGTAGTAGCCCGCGGCCCATACGCGCAGGGTGTACGCCCCCTCCGCTACCGTCAACATGAACCATCCGTCCTCGCCGGTCGCGGCAGTCGCTCCTGCGGGATCCGTTCCCGCCGTTGCGCCCTCCAACCATCCGTTCGCATCCGCCACCCTGGCCACAATTGACCCCATACCCTCGTCTGTCGCGGTCACCTGCAAGGCAACCTGCAGGCCGCATCCCCCACTCCCGTCGCTCACCGTGAGCAGCCCCTGGCGCACCTCGCCCAGAGGCCACCCGACCCCGTCGAGCCAGAGCTGGAGATCCACGCTGTCGTCCGGGGGGATGCTCCCTGAGCCGACATCGAACCATGCCCACGCCACGTCCGTGCTTACCGTGTAGCTGTGCGGCGCCGTCCCATCGGTATTCCGCAGGATCACCGGCGTTGTCTCCGCGACCCCTGTCGTCACGCTCCGCGCGATCCGGTCATTGGGCTCTTCCACCCACAGCCACCGGGCGATGCCGTGGTGGTTGCAGATCTCGCACACCTCCGCCTGATGCCCATACCCATTGGCATACCACGTTTCCAGAACCCCCAGGAGGGTGACCGGCACCCCCGTCATCACCGCGTTCCAGATGTCCATGATCGGGCTCGCAAGATCATCGGCGTAACAGGCCGGATGTTCGCTGCACGCGGTCTCGTAGGTCTCGTTCGCCGTGTCGAACATGTCCCAGAGGCACCCCGCCACGCTCGCCTCGTTGTAGAGGCCATGCTGCAGGGAGCTGCCTGGAGACGGGGTGCCGCCCACCCCAAAATGCCACGGGTTCTCGATCTCGCACCAATCGGTCTCTGTACCACCGAGGCCGCCCAGGGCGATAAGTGAGTACCCCTCGTGCCAGCCAGGCACCCCCAACTGGTGGTTCACGTAGCACTGGTAGAGATCCGCCCACCCCTCGCTCAAGGCCAGCGCAGGGCTGGTGGAATCTGACTGCCACCAGAAGTGCCCACCTCCCGGCGTCACGTCGGTTCCGTACGCATCGAACACGAAGTGCCCGGACTCGTGGACGATCGTGTCGTCGTTCCATTCCTCAGGGCAATTCCCCGCGCCATTGAGGTAGATCCGATTGGTCACCCCATCGTATCCGGTAGTCCGTCGCTGTCCCGCCTTCCAGATCGCGAAGAGGGTGACGCTCTGCGGAGGAGGGGTGGTAGGGATTCGCTGCCATGCCTCCACCAGACGATCGAAGATGTTCAACGCCTCGTCACGAACGGGGTGGGCGGGGTTGGGAAAGCAAGACCCGAGGTCAGCATTCCCGGGGTAGGCGGTCTGCATGGCGCTCTCGATCCTGTACTCATTGACCCCCGCGGCCTCCATCACGTAGATCTGCGGCCACTGATACCCCGGGAACTGGGCCCTCAGCCGCACGAACGGCCGCACCAGGAGATTCAGGTCGGGCACATCCGCGGTTCCCGATTGAAAGAAGCCCGCCTGGTCAAGCACGAAAGGGCCGAGTAGCTGGTACCCCATTTCACTGGTGAAGTCGATCCACCCCACGGCCCGCCTCAAAGGCTCGTCTGTGGTCTCGGGTGCCAACCCGTCGTACCGCGTCACGGCGTGGTCGTGATACTTCCAATAGCCGTGGAACGAGTATGTGTATCGCTCGTCGTCCGGCGGCGCCTTCGCCTCGCTCGTCCCCTCCCCTCTGAGCCGGTCCAGCCACCTCTTCCACCAGGGCTGCTCATACTTCGCGCGCCATTGCGGCAGGATCACATCGCGCACCGTCGGCCCGTCCTTCTGCACGTCCGGATCATCCGGATGCGCTTTGATGTGCTCGTCCACTCTCCGCCGCGCCTCATCCCACGTGATCTTCCCGTCCTTCGCATCGTGGAGCGGCTGCCACGTCTGGATCCAGTGACTCGCCAGGGTTTCCACCACGTGCTGGTATGTCCCCAGCAGCAATCCATGCTCCGCCTGCCCCACTGCCCACTCCGCCGCCTTCTGCGGCGTACCCATCCCATACTCCGGGCCCTTCGCCCACACGTGAACCTGCTTTCCCACGAACAGCGCCGCATCCCGCGGGGCAGTCTTGGTCTTCCCTCCCAGGTAGTCGCACACCACACCCAACTGGCGCCGCGTCGGCTCATCCACCATCGGCAGCAGGCTATCAATGACACTCTGGGCCTCCTCCGAGGCCGCTACGGTACCCGCCCGCGCTCCCGCCAGCCGCTCCATGAATGCCTGCTGGATGCCCTGGTGAATCCGGTCGAGTTCGCCCTCGGAGAGCAGCTCCGCGGGGTTCAGGGGATTCGGCCCAAGGTTGATCACCCCCTCCCCCGCATACCACCAGTAGTCATGCTCCGCCAAGAAATCACTCCAACCCCGCGGAAGACCCTTGGCCGGTGCGCCACCCACCAC
>JALOPK010000088.1 GCA_025453925.1 Candidatus Eiseniibacteriota bacterium
ACCCTCAAATCTGCGCGGAAATCGGGTATGCGCGTGTTCAGTCCGACTTCGCCGAACTTGAGAGAGCGATCCAGCACCTCTACGACACGAACGCAACCTTGCGAGGCCATGGGCTGGAAGCCGGCGTATTCAAACGGGAGACACATGGCCTCGCTCTTGGGGTCTTGACGCGCTTCAGCCCCCGTCTTGCGGCGGGGCTCACCGGAGTCCTCACAAAGAGCTCTTCGGTCACGGGTGCGGCGATGGGAGAAGTGCGGGTACGACCAGGCGTCGGTTTCTGCCCCTGGCTGAGTGCGGGCATGATGTGGCAGAGGATCCGCGTGAAGGATCACCAGTATGTGGAGGTGCAGAGTCAACCCGACAGGTGGTTCTTCAAAGGTCTGACATGGAAGGCGCCCACCAGCGCTTTCGCGCTGGGACTGCGATTCGACACGGCTCCCGATATCGGGGCCGGACTGACGTTCGCCTTCTACTGGGTCAGCTCACCCCACATTCATAGCACAATCCACGGCGACTGGAGTCAGTGGAACCCTCTGGCGGGCGAGTTTCCGGCGTCCATCAGGATCGACACGCTCGTCTTCACCGCAGGACTGCAAATCAACTGACGGGAGGTAATGGACCATGTCTACGTACCGGACGACGTTCGCTCTCCTAGTTGTGGGCCTCCTAGCTGGAGGATGCGGGGTGTCCTCGCACTATCGCTTCGCGTACCCGAACATGTTGAGACAGGGCCCCTATCCCCGTGATCTACGGTTCGTGACCAGAGACGGCTACGAGTACAAACTCCGTGCACAAGGAGCGGACTCCACCTCAATCCAAGGCGCAGGCGGTCGTCGCAGAGAGCCGACCGCTGATTGGGTTCAGTTCACAGGCTCGGTGTGCGTGGACAGTATCGTGCTGGCAGCTGAACCGAGTGTCGGAGCGCTGCGGGGCGCGCTCACCCTCGCGAGCTTCGTCGCAGCAGCGGCAGCGACCCAAGGCGCCTTCAAAGGAGGTGAGGGCACGCTGACTGCAGATTTCTATCATCCGACCGGTGGCGGCGGCGGATCCTGCCCATTCGTCTACAGCAACGATGGACGAGGCTGGGTGTTCGAAGCCGAGCCGTTCGCAGGCGCGGTGTTCCGAGGAATGCAGCGAACCACCGTTGATCGGCTGGATCATTCGGGCCTTACGAAGGGAATCGCCCGGCTCAAGATCACCTGTGAACTGGACGAAACCGAGCACATCGAACAGCTCAGGTTCCAGGTCATAGATCACGCCGTGGGGACCATCATCATTCCCGCGGAGGACGGGCGGCTCTGCGTCCTCGGCGCGGTCGAATCCCCCATCTGGGCAATGGATTCTGATGGGTTGGATGCCATGGACTTCATCACCGAGTCGGATGAGCAGGAGTGGTCAGCTAGCCTCGCGGGGCGGGATCCGGACCAACCTGATCAGGTCCGCGCGGGGCTGACCATCGCCTTTCAACGACCGCCCGACGCAACCGAAGCAGTCCTTGTGCTTGATCTCAAGAACACCCCCTGGGCGACGCGCATGCTGCGGGAAGTGCTCGAACTCAACGGCCGGGAACTGGAGTCGTGGTACACGACCTTGAACACCTCGCCCCTGGTGCGGAGTGCGTTCCTGAACGCCCTGAACCGGGAGGCGATGCTGCAGGTCGCCATCAGGGAGGATGATTCGTGGCGCCCCTGCGGCCGAGTGGGCGCGGTGGGCCACGGGGTGAACAAACTGACCGCCGTCGTCGTTGACCTCGCCGGTTCTACCGGTGACACGGTGACCATCCGGCTCGACTCGGGAGCGGGGTTCTGGGCCATCGACCGCATCGGTATCGGGTTCTTCCCGACGGATCCCGTGGCAGTGACCACACTCGAACCTACGATGGCCCGTGACCAAGACGGCCACGATCTGCGCGACGCGCTGCGTTCGGTGGATGGGGTGTACTACGAGATGCCGACCACGCAGGACTGGGCAGAGCTGGAGTTCACGGTTCCGCCGGCAGGGATCTCATGCCAGAGATCCTTCGTGCTGGAGACGACTGGCTACTACAAGATGCACATCCATCCGGAGGGAGAACCTCGCCAGGACCTCCTGGCGAGGTTCATGGTCGAGCCCGGAGCATTCGCCGCCTATTCCATGGAGCGCTACCGGGAGGTCGTCTCCGCACAGGCAGAACGTGGGCAACCCTGATGCCGCGGCCGGGACGTGGGTCACGCAGGTTGAAGCGACAGAGCTTCTGCCCTCCTCAACGCAAAGCGTGCCACAACCCTGAGGCGTCTCACCCACAAGGACGCCCAATGCATAACGGGCAAGGAACCCCCGGCGGCCGGGTCTTCTCCGGACCGGGCACTACCGGCCAGATCGGGGAGCCTGTTGGGGCTTGAGGGCAAGGGTGGCGATGAAGGTCGCGGTGAAGCGCTCGAGAACTTCCCGATCATCGTCTCCTGAACGATCCTCGAAGAATCCCGCGAGAACGAAACCAGCTTCGATCTGTCCCCCGATCTGCTCCTCGAGGGTGTGACTGAACTCCAGCGGTGAACCCTGCTCGAGCCTCGCACACTGCTCTGCCTCTGAGAGGAACTCGGCATCGGAGTAGGGCAGCCGATGCTTCGCCTCGAGGACCCCACGTTCGTAGGCATCCCCGTCAAAGACATAGAGGATGGGGTTTGTGATGCCGGACATGATGCGCCCTCCAGGCCTCAACACCCGATGCGCTTCTCTCCAGACCGGCCGGATCTCGGGCACGAATACATTGGAAACGGGATGCACGACAAGGTCAAACGACGCGTCGCCGAACGTGGAGAGACACCGCATATCTCCCTCGACCGTGCGGAGTGGGAGGCGGTGGAGATCCGCCAGCGAACGATCCCTTTCCAGCTGCCTGGGCGAGTTGTCGAAGACGGTGACCCTCGCGCCCGCAGCGGCCAGGAGGGGACCCTGTTGACCGCCACCCGAGGCAAGGCACAGCACTTCGGCCCCGACCAACGCGGGGAACCAGGCGGCCGGCACCGGCCTCGACGGCGTGAGGAGAATCTGCCACTCTCCCCGGCGCGCGGCGGCAATCTGCACGTCACTCACCGGGATGGTCCACCGATTGCCCAGGTCAACCTGGCGATCCCACGCGTGGCGATTGTGTGCCCGAACATCCATGACGAGACTCCCGTGTCGGTATGGCCGTTCTCGCGCCGCTCGCCCACAGCCGTCCAGGGCAAGATTGCCCATGTTCGCACTTGGCAGAGCGCCGCGGCTGCTGACCGGCGGGGGCCAGTGAGCAGCCGGGCGGACACGGCGTCAAGTCGTCGCGAGCACCGGGCTATGCCGTCTTTGCCTCCTTGTGCCGGTCGGCAAGAAGCCATACGGCCAGGTTTGCGACCCCGAAGCCGAGAACCACCAGTCCAGCAATGAGCAAGAGCCCCATCTGGGCCCACGGTTGCGCGAAGGCGGGCACAAGCCCAGGAGCATGGCCGACCACGTCCTCGGGGATCGCCCTCATGAACACCCGCAGCATCAGGGGAATGATCACCAGGACAAGGCCGAAGACCGTGCCGAAGATGCCACGCCGGAGCGAACTGCCGCGGGTATGCGCTTCCAGCATGCGCAACGCTTCGCGTTGTGTATCGGGACCAGACGAAGGTGACTTGGCGATCTCCAGATAGGTGCGGGTGAGTCGCCGTCTTCGCTCGAAGGCGAGCAAGGCGGCAAGGAACACCAGCGGCATCAACACGAGCACATGAAACACAGGGCACCTCCAGTTTGGGATTGTCGCCGTCTCCGCCTTATGAGTATCGGGAATTGGCGGATTGTTTCAGGGAACCTATGTTGGGCGGGATGAAACCGGGAACGCACTTTGTGCGACTAATGCGGATGAAGCTCAGGATCAATGCATAGCCCGGAACCGCCTGGAGTTGTGAAGTGGGACGCGACGGGGACACGCTCGTAGACCAGCACAAGGACCTCGTGTACCATGTCATCAACCGCATGATCCCCGACCCGCAGTATCATGATGACCTGTTCCAGGAGACGTTCCTCAACGTGGCGAGGAGTATGCCCACGTTTCGTCGCGAATCGAAGCTGTCGACGTGGATCTACCGCGTGGCGCAGAACACCTGCCTCTCGCATATCAGGCGCATGCGTGGGGATCCGGCCTACTCGCTGGACGAGTGGCGCGAGGAGGATCTTGAGTCACAGACCATCCCTGCCATCGCCGACAAGGCCGAGGAGGGAGAGAGGCGGACGACTTTGGATCACGCGCTCGACCGGTTGCCCCTCAAGTACCGCATGCCCGTCACGCTCTACTACCTTGAAGAACTCAGCTACAGGGAGATCGCCGCGTGTCTCGCGATCCCCATGGGAACCGTGAAAACCAATATCCACCGCGGCCTGATGCGACTTCGGACCGTTCTCGGGGAGGACCCTGATGCGCATTTGTGACGACGAACTGGTCAAGCTCGACTATGTGAATGGGGAACTCGGCCTCGCGCGACGGCTGCGCTACGCGCGGCATCTGGCTCACTGTCCGACGTGTGCCCGTGCCGTCGAGGAGTTGGCCACGATCTCGTCACTGGTTCGCGCAATTCCTCAGCCACGCGTTTCACCGGACCTCATTGCACACACCACGCAGTCACTCGCCGCAGTCCAACCAGGCACCAAGGTGGCGCCAAGGGAGATCGGGTGGTTCCTTGAGGCCTGGGAGCAACCCCGGGTGGTGGCGGCCGGTGCTCTGGCGGCAGCAGGCGTGACTGGCCTCGTGATCACCCACCTGAACGGTACCCTCAAAGCTCTGCTGGCGACGGTGTCCACGCTTGACGTCTGGGCTCTGCTCGTCGGCGTGCCGTCTCAGCCGGACAGCACGATTCTGGTGCCCCTAGGCGCGGTACTCCTGATTGCCGCCTTGGTGTCTGTCCCATCGCTCATCGACAACGCCATAGGGCTTTCCCTCCACCGTGCCGTCGTGAGGTCATGCGCGCAGGGCAGCAACGGCTCCGCTGATGCTCTTCGGCGGCGCATCTGAGGGGTCAGGACCCCTTCATACCATCTCCATCGCCACCATGGTGGTATCGTCGAGCGGCTCCAGCAGCGCCGCGATGCGCCCTTACCGCAGCATCAATCTGCGCAAGGATCTGGTCCAGCGGCGATCGGCAGGCTCTCATCCCGATCACGTCGTGGCGCCCTGTGACGAACGCCTCGCCCCCGGAGGCGAACGCGTCCACCCGCCCGTTGGTGTGAACGAAGAGGGATCTCCGGCGTGAGTGCCTATCAACCGCTCAGTGAACTGCCCTCCCGGGCGGATGCCCAGCGGCCTGCCCGCAGCGGAGGAAGACACGAAATCCCCTGCCGACCAAATGACATGGAGGGCATGGTGGCCCGCGTTGAACGGGCAACCCACGCCTCCTCCTTCCCGAGGGTCATGGCAACTGGACTGCGTTGCAGTGCGATGGGTCGTGCGTGAGTATGAAGGAATGGGCGAGGCCGTCGGCGAAACCAGCGGTGGTCTGTCCCTCTCGCCCACCACGCGGATGTCGTCGTGCACCGGGACATGCCGCTGCTTCCACCGGAGGTTCCGCGGCGGCCTCAATTGTGTCCTCTGTGCAAGGGTCGTACCAGTGCGCCGTCACACCACCGCGATCCCCTGTCATGGAGAGAACTGCCCACCAGCGCTTGACCCTCCGCCGTTCACCATCCGGCGGTCAGGCATACGGCGCCTATACCAAAGGCTCGAGCCCGTGGATCGGGGCCGGCACGGGTGGACAGGCCTGTCCGGAACTGGACGCCGTTGTTCCTGCGCGTCGACCGAAAGGCCCCGAGCCACGTTATCTTCCGGGTTCCCGGAGGCATGTGGCGAGGTAGGAAGTACTCCAGACGTGCATAAGCCTCTCGACCGCGGTAGATTGCGTTCGTTCATGCTCAGAATTCCTGCGCGTGGTCCACCTCGTGAGAAGGAGGAAGTGCGCGATGAGTGGTGCCCGTTCTCAGAAAGCGGTCGCGCTCTCCATCATTCTCGCCTTGGCGCAGGGTGCCTGGGCCCAATCGCTGCTCCTGCAGACGCCGCCCGAACGGGTGAACCTCGTGGGCGTCCGTTTCCTCCATCCCGACCTGGCGCATGGGCCGGACGCGTCGCTGACGTCAGGCGTCTATGAGTTCTCTGTCGCGTTCGCCGTCTCCTCTCGCTCCGCCGTAGGAATCACCCTCCCCCTTGTGAACAGCGACCCATCGGACCTCGAGAGTACGCGCGCGCTGGGCAACCTGTCTCTCCAATTCCAGAAGAGAACGGCGGGTGTCGGGCGGCGGCAGTCGTCTTTCTCCATCGGGATCACGATTCCGACGGCCGATGAAGAGAACTTCTGGACCCTGATCTATGGGTGGGTGACGGACTATCCGTGGCTTCACAAGTATGCGGCCGAAGTGATGACGCTGTCCTGTGGTGTGCAGGGCCAATGGCCGGCGTTCCGAACGGGCTCGGTGCGACTCGACGTCGGCCCGCATGTCATGGTTCCCACTGGGGAGGGAGGGGACACCGAGATCACTCTACGGTACGGGTTGGGGCTCGCTGCAGGGAGCCCAGTAATCCAGGTTCTCGCGGAGTTCGTCGGCTATGTCTGGTTGACCACGGAGTCCGGCCCATTCGAAGATAGATCCACCCACTGTGCCGCAATCGGCGTGGTCCTTCCGGCGGGGGCGATCCGGCCGTCGCTGTTCTACGAGAAGTACCTGAATGGGGATCTAAGCGAGGATGTCGACGGCATTCTGGGCATCAAGCTCCAGGTGGCAACCCGATAGAACCAAGATACCCCCGGAAAGGCGCATTCGGATGACGGTGCACTTGATCAACTGGCAGGCCGCATGAGCATGTTCGCGAAGACGGTCCGCGAACTCGCTGAGGAGTTTCGCGCGGTACTCGGGGGGAGGGGAGGCCCCATTGACTCAGTGGTTCCACCCTTGGTTTTCGCGGTAACGGCACGATTCTCCCCCATCCTGCATGCCGGGGCGGCTGCCGTCGGGTGCGCAGCGCTCATTGCCGGCCTCCGTCTCGCTCGCGGGCACCGGTTGGTCTACGCGGGGATCGGCATGGCAGGTGTCGTGGTGGCGGCCGGCCTCTCATGGTCACTCGGCCGTGCCGAAGCCTACTTCCTTCCCGGAATCGTCAGCAATGCGTTCACGATCCTGCTGTGTCTCGTGAGCGTTGTGGTGCGGCGGCCGATGGTTGCCCTGACCAGCCACCTCGCCAGGCGATGGCCCGCGCGATGGTATCGGCACCCGAAGGTTCGCCCGGCATATGATGAGGTCACACTTGCCTGGGCGACGTTCTTCAGCCTCCGGCTCGCGGCCCAGGTTGTGCTATTCCGGCGGGGATCGGCGGGAACCCTTGCCGTGGTGCAGTTCCTCACCGGATGGCCGTCCACCGTGCTGCTTCTCGCGGTGTCGTACCTCTACGGCCTACGCCGACTGCGCGCCCTCGGCGGCCCCAGCGTCGAGGAATTCAAGACCGGCAGCCCGCCGCCATGGAGTGGCCAGCCAAGAGGATTCTGATCGGGCATCAGCTGGCGGTCGGCCTGGGCCCCCGCGCCGCCTGGAAATCGCTTTCTGGAATCGCGTGGACGGCGAAGCCCTGAGCACGTCAGGCTCGCGGCTGCTAGCCGTGGGAGCCGATGATGCGAGCGATCCTGCGTCGGCCGACCTGCACAAGAAGGGGAGTCGCCCCGATGCAGACGGTCTGCGTCACCTCGGCAACCACATGTCCGTCCACTTTGACGCCGCCGCCTCGAACGAGCCGCCCGGCCTCTGACCGGGAAGGGGCAAGGGCTGCTTCTGCCAGCAATGCCTGGATTGTGCGATCGCCCGGCGGAAGTTGGATCTCGGGGATCTCATCGGGGAGTTCCCGCTGCCGAAACACCTTCAGGAACTGCTCGCGGGCCGTCCTGGCCTGGTCGAGCCCGTGATAAAGCGTCACGATCTCCTCCGCCAGAACAAGTTTGGCCTCCATGGGATTCATGCCACTCAGGAGCGCGGCCCGGAGCTCGGTGACCCTGCCTAGCTCGACCCGTGTCGTGAGCTCGAAGTACGGGATGATCAGCTCGTCCTTCAGGCGCATGACTCTCCCGAACTGCTCTTCGGGCGGATCCGCCATTGCGATGATGTTGCCGTAGGTGGTGGACATCTTGCGCCCGTCTGTCCCCTCCAGCATGCCGAACGTGATCACATCCTGAGGAGGCTGCCCGTAGGCCCGCTGGATGGTCCTGCCCGCCAACAGGTTGAAGAGCTGATCGTTCCCGCCCAGCTCCACGTCCGCCCGGACTGCCACGCTGTCGTACCCCTGCATGAGCGGGTAGAGGAACTCCCTGAGGGAAATGCGCTTCCCTTCCTGGAACCGTTTCGAGAAGTTGTCACGGTCCAGCATCTCCGCCACGGAGAAGTGGTTTGCGAGGTGGGCGACCTCTTCGAAGGACATGGTCCCGAGCCAGTCCGAGTTGTAGGTTACTTCGACCCGGTCCATGTCGAGGATGCGGCCGATCTGGGCCATGTACCCGGCCATGTTGGCCTCCACCTCCTCACGGCTCAGCATGCGCCGCTCGGCGTCCTTGTCGGATGCATCACCGATGCGGCCCGTGAAGTCACCGATGACGATCACTGGAAGATGGCCCAAATCCTGAAAGGCTCTCAGTTTGAGCAGCGGGACCGCTCTACCCAGATGGAGCAACGGCCCCGTCGGATCGATGCCGAGCTTGATTCTGAGAGGCGCACCTGCCGCGGCTCGCCGGCGCAGGTTCTCCTGGTCGATGGCCTGCGTAACGCCACGGGTGAGCAGTTCATCAATGGGGTTCATTCGCTACCTCCCAGATCAAGCCGCCTCGGGCGGCCGTCAGGCAAAAACCCGGTAGTCCATCTCCTGGAAGATCGTGTCCCGGGCCTCCAGCTCCTCGATCCATCTCGGTTCCAGCCGATTCTCCACGATCTGCACGTAGATGCCGTTGAAGTGGTGAAGGTGGTCCCTGGTTCTCTTCTCGGCGTACTCGACCACGGTTCCCGCGTTCATGATGAACGCCCAATCCGACGCCTGGGCCAGCATCAGCTCACGGGCAGCCTGGTTCAGCGCCCGCCGGGTGAGCCCCTCGCTCTCCGGATACCTGCAGGCCAGTTCGATCATCCGTTCTTCCGCCTTGTGGAGATGCCGGTAAATCCAGTCGTTGCGCTCATTGAGCCAGACATCGAAGTAGCCCCCCGCGCCCCATGATGACCGCTGAGGGACCACCTCCTGGTTCTGAGGGTATCGCTCCAGATAGGCGTGTGCCGTGAGCGGCTGGATCCCACGATCATCCTGGGCCAGTTCCCGCATCAACGCTTCGAGAAACAACGGGCCTTCGAACCACCAGTGACCAAAGAGCTCCGCGTCGTAGGGGGCGACGATGACGGGCGGGCGGCCCAGCACTTCGGCCAAGTGTCGGCTCTGAACGAGCCGGTTGCGCACGAAGTCGGCGGCGTGGAGGGCGGCCTTGGCGCACGCGGCCCCGGGGTCGTAGACGGCCTTTCGGTGCAACGGAACCCTTCCGGTGACTCGGTGGTACTTCAGTCCGACATTGCGGCGAACGCCGTCCCGCATCAAGAACGGGCGGATCTGGTCGTACTCCGCGTCAAACCCCAGGTCACGGTAGAACTCGCGGTAGTCGGGATCGCCAGGGTACCCCGCATCCGCGGACCACACCTGGTGACTCGTCTCTGGGTCGCGTGCGAACGCCGCAACGCCGTTGGGACAGTAAACCGGAGCATACACGCCCCGCCGGGGTCGGGGTGAGGCGAACAGCAGACCATGGGTATCCAGGAAGAAGTAGCTGATCCCTTCCTCGGCAAGGATGGTCTCTAGCCCGGGGGCATATGCGCATTCGCCCAGCCAGATGCCGGAAGGCTCACGGCGGAAGTGCTTGCGGTAGTTCCGAACGGCAGCTCGAACGTGGGCCCGCTTGCCCTGGTCGGTCGCACAGAAGGGGAGGATAGGGTGGGTCCCGGGGCACGTGACGATCTCAATCAATCCCGCATCCTGGAAGGCTCCGAACCCCGCCACCGCCGTGCACCAGCGCTGACGCAGCTCGCGAATCATGGCATACTGGCGCGCATACATCGCGGTCACCGGTTCCCGCTCGGTGCCCCTGGTCCGCGAGGTCTCGAGCGCGAGCAGTGCATCCATCCTGTCCAGATGGCGCCGGTACCGTTCCTGCAGGAGTGGATCCACCAGCATCTCGCACAGAGAAGGGGTCAGCGACATGGTGAAGGTGAACGGGACCGCATCCCGCTGGAGCCTGCCCAGCACGCCCAACAGAGGGTAGTAGGTCTCGTCCAGTGCTTCGAACAGCCAGTTCTCCTCCAGAAACTCCTCATGCTCGGGATGGCGGACAAATGGAAGATGGGCATGGAGCATGAGCAGCAGATGCCCTGTCGGCGCGATCATCACGATTCCGTCTCGCTCTGCGAGTTCCCGCCCAACCGTGCCTGCCATATGGACGGGGAACACGCCTGCCATCTCCCCGAACGGTCGAATCCCCCT
>JALOPK010000425.1 GCA_025453925.1 Candidatus Eiseniibacteriota bacterium
CGGTCCCGCAGGTCAGACATCCAGATCCGGGTGTTGATCTCGTACACTATGGGCTTACGGGGCCATCGGCTCCGTGGATTCACGGACCCCTCCGTTGTACAATGGTGTATGCTCGTGCAAGCCGGGCTCGACTCATCGGCCCGCCGTGGTCGCCGCCCGTGCGCTGCGCGCCGCCAACCGGTGCGTCTTGACACGGTTGGTGTCCCTGCCCTAACTGCGGTTGCCAGTGAACGACGAAGCGCAATGCGCGCTACTCCGTCATGAGGAGGAACAGGTTATGCCCGGCATGATCGGCATGCAAGAACTGTTGGTGATCCTTCTGGTCGTCTTGTTGTTGTTCGGGGCGAAGCGGATTCCCGAAGTCATGCGCTCCCTCGGCAGCGGGATCAATGAGTTCAAGCGCGGGATGCGGGATATCGAGCGCGACGTGTCCAAGGAGGAACCCCCCCGGTCAGGGCCCCGCAATGGCGGGTAGGCCTGCCTGCCTCGCGGCCGCGTCGGTGGCGCTCGCGCTCGCCTGCGGCACCAAGGAAGGCCCTGTTGCGCCCTGGCTGGGCGATCGGCCCGGGCAGGGTTCGGGCTCGCTCGTGCTCACCGTCGACTCCGCCGACGCGGAAACGACATTCTCCCACGTCGTGCCGTTGGGAGGCGCCTCGGTGTTGTTCGTCGGGCGCGACGGCGGCTACGAAGGCAGATCACTGGTTCGGTTCGGGCTTCCCGACACCACGGTGCAAAGCTACGGCGCAAGCAAGCTCGTCCTGACGCTGCAGGCCTCCCAGGATGCCGTTCCGGTCCGCTTTCGTCTGTATCGGGTGAGCCAGTTCTGGAATGAGACCCTGGTGACCTGGGAGCGGGCCAATACCGATTCCCTCGGAGATCTGGCATGGGATGTGCCAGGCGGGGTGTTCTCCCCGATCGCCATCGCCGAAGCCGGGCCGTGTTCCCTCCAGGCGGACACGGTGCGGATCGAGTTCAGCCTTCCACCGGAGGTCACTGCCGGGATCTATGCGGACCATGCCGCCAACTACGGCTTCATGGTCGGGCTGGAAGACGAGGGCCTGACCCAGCTCCTGTGGCGGTTCCACAGCCGCGAAACCGCCGTCAATCTCCGTCCGCGCTGGGAAGTGAGTTTCGTCGATACCGCCGGGAATGATACGACCCGCGTGTTGTACGCGGCCGCCGATGCGTCCCTCATGCGTCGCGTCGCGCCGCCCGACCAGGGCCGGCTCCTGGTGGGGAGCGGTGTCGGCTACCGGTCGCTCCTCCGATTCCTGCTGCCCGAGGTGCTGGACAGCACGGTCACCATCAACTCCGCCACTCTCTACGTCTATTGCGACACCACGCAGGCTTTCCTGGAGACGAAGTCGCTCCAGGTCAACCTCATCGACAGCATCTGGCGAGGCGACTCCACGGCCGTGCGGCCATCCTACGTGAGCCAGGCGCTCGTGATTCCCGGCACCTCAGAGGTCGCGTTCAGCTTCGCGCCCGCGGTGAGGGCGTGGACGACGGGCGCGGCCGACAACCATGGCGTGATGATCCGCTTCGGTACCGAGGACAATGCCGTGGCCTACTGTCCCCTCTTTCCGAGGAGCGGACCTGCCGGGCTGGTGCCCCGGTTGGAAATCCATTACTCCCTCCCACCGACACCGCCGGGAGGGTATGCTCCCTTGCAGCCCAGGCCGCCCACAACGGCACCTCAGGAGGAACGCGCATGAGGCGTCGCGACGCGATGCGATGGGCGCGCCAGGCAGCGGCCGTGATCCTGTGCGTGTCGGCCCTTGCCCTGCCGGCGTGCGCCTCGGGAGTCATGTCCGCGCTGTACTTCGGGGAGAGCACGCTGTCACTTGATCAACGGGCCTTCGGCATGGGTGGCGCCGGCCTTGGTGCGACGGGGGGATACCCGGACGCGGTCAATCCCGCCAGTCTCGCCCGCAGCGGCACCGCGGCCTTCAACCTGACCTACCGCCCTCTGGTGAACTGGGGCCGCGATGGGATCGCATCGCAGCGCCTTACGTCGGGGCGGCTGTCTTCGGGAGTATTCTCACTCCCCGTCTGGCGTTACCTGACAGTTGGTCTGAGCATCGAGCAGCTGCATTCCTCGCAGTACCGCTACGCCGAAGCGTGCAGCACGGAGTCGGGCGATGCGTATACCCGCCGCCAGACCCGGAGCGGTGGAGTCTATGCGGGCGGCCTGTCCATGGCGGCTCTTCCGATGTCCGGGCTCGGCATTGGCGTGGGCTGGCGGTGGACCTTCGGCAGCATCCGCCAACTGTCCGAGCTTGACTTCCGGGATTTGAACTACCAGGATACCCAGGATGAGCTGCTGCAGAAGCACAGCGGCGGGTACCCCGCTCTTGGCGCGGTCTGGGACGGCGGCACGATCGGTTTCGGCGCCTACTGGCGGGGCGCCACCACGGGCGACGGGGAGTTCACCCTGCGGACCACCCACGACCTGGAGCGGAACACCGGATTTGAGTTCACCCTCCCACAGCGATTCGGTGTCGGTGTCGGCATCGGTCCGTTCAAGGGATGCTCCTTCGCCGCCGACTTGTGGCGCGAGCAGTGGAGCAAGGCTGACTTCGAGGGGGAATCATCATCCTTCCGTGACGTGACATCCCTGAGCATAGGCGCCGAGTACCTCCCCCATTTCGGCGAGCGCCGGTTGCCTCCCCTCCGGCTGGGGTACCGTCACCGGCCCGGCTACTACCTCCTTCCCCTGCCCGATGGGTCTACTTCGGTTGACCCGCCGCCCGATGAGGCGTTCACGGTGGGGACCATGCTGGGCACCGGCGAAGGACGGGGTATCGTGCAGGTCGGCCTTGCCTTCGGCACGAGGGGCGGCGTGTCTCGGTACGGGGTGAGAGAGCGCTATCTGGAGGCATCCTTAGGCTTCACCGGCTTCGAACCGTGGACCCGTCGGAGCCTGCCGGGAGCGTAGCACCGGGGATTTCCATCGCAGCGGCCGTCGACCCCCCGCGCGCCGCGGGGAGCGGTGCCGTTGATTCGGACCGATCATCCGTCCCGGGCTCTTCTCGCATGGGCGGCGCGGCCTTTCTTCCCGCGGATCGTCGGTGTGGTCTGGAGGGAC
>JALOPK010000426.1 GCA_025453925.1 Candidatus Eiseniibacteriota bacterium
TCCCCGGTAGATCAGTCCTTTCTCGTACAGGCGGACAAACACCTCCCTGACCGCCCGCGACAGACCTTCGTCCATCGTAAAGCGGAGGCGGTCCCAGTCGCATGAGCACCCAAGCTTCTGGAGCTGGTGCAGGATCCGGTTGCCGTACGCCTGCTTCCACTTCCACACTTCTTCGAGGAACCGCTCCCGGCCGAGTTCCGAGCGGGTGATGCCCTGTTTGGCGAGGTCGCGTTCCACTACATTCTGGGTGGCAATCCCGGCATGATCGGTGCCGGGGATCCACATGGTGATCTTGCCCTGCATGCGCTGGTAACGAACCGCGACATCCTGGATGCCGTTGTTCAGAGCGTGACCCATGTGCAACGCCCCCGTGATGTTCGGCGGCGGGATCACGATCGAGAACCGCTCCCCCGTTTGATCAGTCGAGGCGGCAAAGGCCTTGGTCTCGATCCACTGAGCCAAGATCCTGTCCTCGACGGACTTCGGGTCATACTGCTTGGGAATGCTCTGCATGGTCATGCACCGTCCGTGTCTTTCGGGCAGGGAGGCCCGTTGGGGCCTTCCCGAATTGAGCCTATGCGTGATGGTCAGGAATCGGGACAGCGACGTTTCAGACGCCGCCGGTCCACTGAGGACCGGATGTCACCGCCTTTCCAGATATGGCCATTTCCACCAGGGCGGCGCATGCCGCAACATACCCCTCTCCCCCAAGTCCGGCGATCACCGCGGTGCAGGCCTCCGCGACCACGCTGGTGCGGCGGATCGGATCCCTTGCGAAGATGTTGGTGAGGTGCACCTCCACTGTGGGAACGGCGAGGGCGCGGACCGCATCGGCCAGGGCAACGCTGGTGTGGGCATAACCGCCGGGGTTGATCACCACGCCGTCCGCCCGGCCCATGCTCTGCTGAAGCAGGTCGATCATGACGCCTTCGTGATTCGTTTGCTCGATCTGGATCGCCACTCCGTGCTCCGCGGCCCAGGCCTGGAGCCGCCCGTTGATGTCCTCGAGGCGGGCGGTCCCGTAGATCCCGGGCTGCCGCTGCCCCAAGAGATTCAGGTTGGGGCCGTGAACAACCAGGATTCTCACCATTTGTTCTTCCTCCGGCGCTGAGCATTCGGAGTGGCTGCTCATGCATGCTGTCTGGTCGGCAAAACGCAGCCAAGCTCCACGGCCGCACGCGTCCCGTCAAGACGCGTGCCCCGCCCTTGCCCGGGCTCAGTGCGTGGGATCCCCCGACCTGGGGTCGCTGCCAGGGGCCCCGACGGAGTCACCGGGGGGCGGAACCGCCGCCGTACATGGAGCCCACCACGATGGCGGCCCGGAAGGAAGCGTGTGGAGCGCGGGCCAGGCTGCGCCCTGTTCCGGCCCCGGCAGGACGGCGAGAAGGCGCCCGAGCCGGGGAAATGCGTGTGCACCGCAACGACGGGCCGCGTCAATGCTGCGGGAGGACCAGGGAGAGAAACCGTACTCGCCGGAGAACGCGTCCGCCTCGACACTGCCGTCCTCGGCGATCCGTAGGCCTCCCGCGCCGAGGACCGGTCTCCCGTAGAAGAGCACGGAGGGCCCGGTGCAGCGCGGCCCCTCTCCGTTCTGCTCCCAGCCGGCGGGTACCGCGACTGCCCGCGCCTGGCCTAGTTCGCTCACGGCCCAGATGTACTCCCCGGGCGGCAAGTCCGGGAACGACATACGGAGATTGTCGATGGACGGCGCCTGCGAGTTGTCCAGACGACGCTGAAGCAGGAACGGTTCATCGTTCGCCAGGGGATCCGGAGGCGCTGAGAACACGATGCGCCGCCCGGCCGTGATATCAGGTCGTTCGAAGTCCGAGGCCGCGAGTCCCTCGATCTTCGGCGTCGCGCCCCGTATCGCCCTGTCCCAGACGTGCGCCGGCGGCTCCACCACGGGTGGCGGAGGCGGGTAGAACCACGCCGGCTCCGGGACACAGTCGCCGCCGGGCGGTGGAAGGCCCCCGCCATCGAGATACTCGGCCACATCCGCGCCAAGGCTGTCCAACTCCTCCGGCATCGTCTCCCCCATCACGGCCGCCGCGTGCTCGAACCAGGCGACCCACCTCATCCCCCGCGGATCGACGAGGAGGATCGCAGACTCGGCCCCTCCCGTGGTGAAACGCACGAGTGCGCCGCGGAAGCCCACCGGCCTGACACGCTGGTAGTCGGAGAGCGCGCCGGTGACCTCCATGAGTTCGACCGAAGGCCCCCCCCTGAGAAAACGGTACCAGGAATCGCGAGGCAGGGAATCAGGCGATACGACTCGGTACGCCGAAAGCCAGGGCGCGAGACCGGCGGGGAACCCGTCAGCGTCGATCCCTGGCAGGATAATCCACCCCTCATCATCCGGGAAGAGCGTCTGCAGCGTGCGCTCAACCGTGCGCCGCTCCATGGCGTGGATCTCGGCATCGATCTCGTCAAGCCGCATGCCGCGGCCGGGATGGCAGGCGACGGTGACGACGGCGAGCAGGCATGCTGCCGTGATGCGTGGTCTCATGGTCTCTCACTCCTGAACCGGTGCGGCCAGCGGCTCCATCTAGGCTCCCGGGAAAGAGGCGTCACAGGAATCCCCACTGAGAGGAGCAGACCACACACCTGGTCGCGCGAAGGCTCGCGCAGCGCGAAGACCTGCGTTGACAGCTCATGATCGGATCATACCTTGCCATTCTTCACGTACGGAGTCAAGGAGGGCCTTGTGACCGATCGTTCCCAGCGGAAGAGAATCCTCACCGGTGACCGCCCGACCGGCAAGCTCCACCTCGGGCACTACGTAGGAACCCTGAAGAACCGCGTGCGGCTTCAGCACGAGTACGACACGTTCGTCCTGATCGCTGATGTCCAGGCGCTGAGCACCCACTGGGATCATCCGGAGATCCTCCAGGAAACGGTGCGCGACGTGGCACTGGACTACCTCGCGGTGGGCATCGATCCCGAGGTGAGCACGGTGTGCGTGCAGAGCATGATCCCGCAGATCGCCGAACTGTCCGTCATCTATGGGCTCTTCACGCGCATGAACAAGCTGCGCCATAACCCCACGCTGAAGACCGAGGCCCAGCAATACAGATCGGA
>JALOPK010000427.1 GCA_025453925.1 Candidatus Eiseniibacteriota bacterium
CCGTCGCTCCATAGCGGCCGGGGATGCCCACGGCTTGCCCGTGGGAGCCTCACACTCGCGGCTACGTCCCCGGCCAACCTCCCGTCTCCCAAGATGCCCCCACGGCTTGTCCGTGGGAGTTTCACGTTCGTTGCTAGGGCCAAGCCCGACTCCAGCCCAGAGACGTAACGATCCCACGGGCAAACCGTGGGCATTCGGAACTACGTCAGGCGGGCTCGCAATCCGAGTCCATGACGTAGCCAATCGCCTTGATCACATCCCGAAACGCTATGTCATCGAGCATCCCAAGCGGACCGTCTGAGATGTCGAGTTGCGACAGCTCAATGGACAGCAGGTTTTCGCACTGCACCACGCAGTCAGCGGTGAAGCCAAAGTCGCCAGCACGAAACGGGACACAATTGGGGAGCTGGCTTCGCACAGCAAATCGGGCCGAAGTGCATACCGCTACTAATGCGTACCGGCCGCGATTCAACTCCTCCCGCGACAGTATAATCACCGGGTGCGGCCCCGCTTCCGCGAAATCGGCCATGTAGATTTCGCCGGGCCGAATCATGGCGTGTCACCCATCCGCCCGATGGCATTCCGCAACGCCACCCGGCGTATGCCCCGTTGCCGTCGCTCGTCTTCGAGGATGTCCCTAACCGTTTCGTACTCGGTTTCGCTCACCAGGACATACGACGCGTTGTTGCGAGGATCAACGACACGTGGAACCCCGGGTTCCCCGCCATCCAGCACCCGTAACTGTTGTGGGGTCAATTCAATGGTCATCGCGAATTCCTCCGACAACATTCTAACGCGCCGAGCCGCGGAAGCACACACCCTGCCAGCCGCGCCCTGCCAGCCGCGCACGCCTGCAAAGTTGCCGTTTCGAACGTTACGGTTCAATCGGCGGCGACGGGTGGACCATCCACACCGCTGGACGCAACCGCCGCTCGATTGCATCCGATGTTCGCCACTCATTTCTTCATGAGGTCATTGAACCGGAATCGTACCGTGTCCTTTCGCTTTGGCGGTGCGTGCAGGTACGTGCGCGATGCTTTGATCTGAACCGTCGTGGTGACTGACGTGCCGGTCCCGGTGCGATAGAGCACCGCAAGGTCAATTCCTTTCTCTTGTCGCGACAGCGGAACGAGAACGGAGTACCCGTCCTTACGCGGCAGCAATGAATGCAGCCGTTGCGCGATCACGAATTCTGGCCATTGAAGTGTGAAGACTGGTTCCATTGATCCCTCTTGGCGAACTCCACGATTCGGCCAGCAGCCCGCGAGGCTTGCCGCCCCGCGGATCCGAACCCGTACAACGGGGGTAAATTGTCGCTATTCTATGGCGGATTGCAATAACAACGGACCAGGAATCTGCGGAATTCTCTGGAACCACCAAGGCAGCTGGGAAGGGAAAAAGGGCGGCTGGAGCGAGCGTGGGAAGCCTTGTGGGAAGTCTCTATGCTTTCGGATACAGCGTCTTCCATCTGCAAACCCTGGCACTGGCGCTGGAAAGGGATGATCTCGTCGACCTGACCCTTCCGGATAACGGCTTTGTCAAAGGGGAAAAACTTGAAAAATACGTCAACAGACTGGTGGACAACACACCCATAGAAAAATTCCGAATCCCCTTCCACAGCGTGGCCACCGACATTCAGAGCGGTGAAGAAATGGTCTTCGGAACGGGAAACGCGGGGATGGCGGTGCGGGCAAGCTGTGCGATTCCGGGTGTCTTCAAGCCGGCAAGGATCTCGGGAAAAACGTATGTGGACGGCGGTCTGCTGAACCCACTTCCGGTGGATATCGCGAAACGTTACGGCGCCGACATGGTCATCGCTGTGGACATCTCGGCCAGCCGTGACCTGACGGTCCCCCAGGGCGAGGTGGGCTCATACCGGGTGAACCTGGTCATTGAGGATGCGCTAGGCAATTTCAGTGATTCCTTCCCCGCGCAGTTCTCGATAGTGGAAGATGACGGGTAGATGATCCGCTCCCGCCCGGACCGTGTCCGGGCCGTGGAACGTCCGGATCGCCTCCTCACTCCCCGAAGAACCGCCCCTCCTCCCAGGCCACGGTGTGCTCCATGATGACCTGGAACTGGTGCGTGAGGTCCAGCAGTTCCCGCTGCCAGAACAGGTCGCTGCCCCAGTCGGGGTGGTTGGTCCGGAAGTCGTAGTCGTCGGCCTGCCGGGCGCACCACGCCAGGTAGTAGACGATGCGCATGAACCTCAGGCACTCGATGAGCTTGAGCGACGGATAGTCGAACTCCCGGAACTGCCCGTACCCCTCGAGGATGAGGTCGATCTCCCGGCGGGAGCGCCTTGCGTGATCGGGCAGGAGGAGCCAGATGTCGTGCACCGGCGGCCCGCTCATCATGTCGTCGAAGTCGATGACCATCAGGCCCTCTCCGGGACGGTCCAGGAGGTTCCCCCGGTGGAAGTCGCCGTGGATCCTGATGAGCTCGGCCCCGGTGAAGAGCCCGGAGATGCGCTCCACGATGCGTGAGGTGAGGTCCTCGAAGGCGGCCCTGTGCTCCGGGGTGACGAATCCGCCCCTGACGAGGAAGTCCAGGTCGTCCCGCGTGGATCTGTTGGGGTGCAGGGTGACCCTGTCCCGGCAGGTGTCCCGCGATCCGGCCACATGGATGCGGCCCACGAGCCTGCCGAGGCGTACCCAGTCCTCGTCGGCGTTCAGCTCGAACACGCGTCCCGCCTTCTTGGGGAACAGCGCGAGGGATGTGGTTCCCGTGCTCCACAGGGTGCCGCCGTCCGAGAGCTTCAGCGGGCACACCACCGGGATCTCCATGGCCTCGCAGTCGGCGAGGAAGCGGTGCTCGTCCTCGATGGCGGTCCTGCTCCAGCGGCCGGGCCGGTAGAACTTGGCGATGACCCGTTCCCCGGAGCGGGTCTGCAGCTCGTAGACCCGGTTGATGTAGCTCGGCAGAGGGATGGTGAGCCCGGTCATGGGGGTGCCGAGGGCCTCCTCCACCATGTCGAGGAGCACCTCGGGGGTGAGGTGCGCAAAGTCCGGGTTTGTCTTCATGCGTATCCTCCGTAGCCCCAAGGATATAGTGCATTTCCTGTCTGCTTACGCCCCACTGCTTGCCGGCACGCTCTTCGACGAGCCGGAAGCCGTGCTTCTCGTAGAGGTGCCGCGCGGCATGGAGGCCCTCGAAGGTCCACAGGTAGACGAGCCGGTGGCCGCAGGTGCGGCAGTGTTCCAGTGCGGTGGACAGCAACCGGGTGCCCAGACCCCTGCCGGCAAGGGCCTCCGACACGATGAACCACCGCAGCTGCACGGAGCCGGGCTCTGCATGGAGACCGTCGATGCCGATGGATCCTTCGATGCTGCCGTCCACGCACGCGGTCCAGAACCCGTCGCGGGCAGCGTCGAACTGCCTGAGCAGCTCGGAGAGCTCGATGGCCATCTTCCCCTCGAAGAAGGCACCGAAGCCCGAACGGGAATGGTAGTACCTGCCGTGCAGCTCCGCCACCCTGCCGATGGACCCGGGCACGTAGCCGCTCACGATGATCGCTTCCTGCTCCATGGGCGCACGATACCATACCTGCCTGCACGAATCCACGATCGATGGCCCCAATTACTCTTTGACAGGCTCCGGGCTTTGACGGTATCCTGCCCTGATGCAACCTGCGTGATGGCGCCTGTTTCCGGACTGTTTCTCGGGAAAGAGGTGAGACTGACGTCGAGGGGGGGGGTCAGGTGAAGGACGGCTACTGGCTGGTGGGGTTTCAGTATGAGTTTTCCGGTACGGTGTACAGCCTGGGCAGGATACCCCGCTG
>JALOPK010000428.1 GCA_025453925.1 Candidatus Eiseniibacteriota bacterium
GTCCCGTCGACTTCGCCTTCGTGCTCCTCGATTCTCTCATGGTGGGGAGCGCGTGTGAACTCGCATCCCACTTCGACTCCGTGGCGGCATGCCTGCGGCCCGGCGGTCTCTACTTCCTCGACTGGTGCGTCAAGTTCGATCCACCCGGCGGACCACCTTCAACCTGGGAGATCGAACGGGATGGCGTGCGCACGACTACGACCTATTCGGCGCGCATGATCAATACCGTGGAGCAGACGTTCGAGGAGACTATCCGGATCGATGTCGATGACCAAGGGACCTGCCGGACCCTCGCGGACACCTTGATCCGCAAGGCCACCTATCCCCAGGAGTTCCTTCAGTTCATCGCTCATCGCCCTGACTTCGAGTTCGTAGGGTGGTGGAACACTTGGGATCTCGACCGGCCGCTGAACGGCGAGGAGCCCCCCAGCCGCCCCATCATCGTGCTCCGCCGCACTGAGTGAACGACGCACCCCCTTGGTCTCCAGGCTTCGGGGTCTGACCGCAGCACCCTTGTTCCCGCGAACAAAGGTCGGCCACGGATCAGTCACCAAGGTAGGGGCAGTTCATCCCCGGTCATCACCATCCGCGCAATGACGAACCGTTCTGCGTCTGCTGACCTCACCGCGATCCCGGGGAAGCCGGGGACAGCCGGAAGCCGAAGACCTCTAATGCGCACCGATCCGAAGTACCATCTCCTGCTCTTGCCCCTCAGGTTCGACGCAGCGGATCACATAGAGACCTTGTCCCACAGTGGCTCCCTGCGCATCGCGTCCATCCCATTCGACCCGGCGGATCCCCGGATCGATTCTGCCGTTCACCAGTGTCCGGACCAACCGGCCGCTCACGTCGTAGACGCTCAGCCGCAGCACGGTGGGGCTGTCAACGTGCAGGGAAAGGGTAACCGATGTTCTGAACGGGTTGGGAGTCGCGGAGCGGATTATTCGCGGTTGAGTCGGCGTCGGCATGACTCCTTCGTCCGCGCCCGCCGGAACCAGGGCAACCCCCTCGATCCACTCCGCACCGTGAACCGTAGCGATTAGCTGCGACTCAGTGGCGTCGAGCAGGGTGTCGCCATTCCCCTCGTTCATGCGCCAGCACGCCACAAGCCCCGGCTCGTGGCCGGTCAAGTGGCGTTGCATGGTCTGTTGGATCTCGTATTCCGCCCGACAGGCTCCCCAGATGCGCACCTCGTCCATCCCCGCGGCCAGCCCGCTGCTCAGGCTGAGGGAGTTGGCCAGCACACAATCGGTGGCGTCGTTGTCCGCCAGCGTGCCTGCGGGCTGCGTGCCGGTGAGCGGCTGGAGCACCCCGTCCAGGTAGACGCGCACGTCGCCGCCGGCATCGTACGCGGCGGCAACATGCTGCCAGGAGTCATCGAACCTGACCGAGTTCTCCGGGGTGGTCACCCGAAATGTGGTGCCCTGCTCGTTGGTGAGCTGTAGAAGTATGCTTCGCTGATTGAGGGACCCGCTCGTCACCACAAGGAGGAGGGAGACTGCTCCCTTGTCGAGGATCCTGCCCGACCGGAACGTCGTGCCCTCGTTGGGCCGGATCCACGCCTCCAACGTCACCCGATCCGCAAGCGCCAGCTCCGGCGATGCCGGGCACCTCGCGTGGCCGGTTCCATCGAACGTCAGAGCGGACTCCCCGTTGAACACATGGACATAACCTTCCCGGACTTCGGTTTCCTGGAGCGAGTCATTGGCGACGGTGAGCGCGACCGTGTAGATCCCGGGGATCTGATACGTCCACGAGGGGTGCCGATCCGTGGAATCGGTCTGCCCGTCACCGTCGAGATCCCACGCCCACGCCGTGGCCGCGGGCACGGCGATTGTGAGGTCGGTGAAGCCCACGGTCAACGGCGCGTGACCGGTCTGAGGCGTGGCGGAGAAGTCCGGGAACGCATACGCCGAGCCCAGGTTCTCCCACCACTTCACCTCGTACGTCCCACCCCAGCCGCTCCCCGCCATGACGTCGTGGTCGCCGTCTGAGTCCAGGTCGCAGGCATACGCGGGCCAGACCCGCTGCAAGTCGTCCAGCACGAACTTGGTCCACTGAATCGGGCTGCCGCCGTCATTGCGCCACCAGGCGATCTGGTCGCCATCCTGGGCAGTGCCGACCACATCCATGTCGCCGTCGCCGTCCAGATCCTCACCGTACGCGATGCACGCCCGTACGAAAGCCGCTTCAATGACCTGCTTGGTCCACTGGATAGGACTGCCGCCACCGTTGCGCCACCACGCGATCTGGTCGGCGAAATAGGCCGCCCCCAGCATGTCGCTTCGCCCATCGCGGTCGATGTCGACGATCTGGACCCTGTGGGCGCCGCCGAACAGATCATCGACCACATGTTCCGTCCACTGGATGGGATCCCCGCCTTCGTTGCGCCACCAGGACACCTTGTTGTCGAGAATCGCGGCGCCGGCAACGTCGAGCTGACCGTCTCCGTCGACGTCACCCACATGCACCGACTTGGCACCCCCGAAGCCAGTCCCTATGGTCTGCTCGGTCCATGCCGGCGGATCGCCGCCTTCGTTGCGCCACCAGGTGATGCAATGCAGAAACGACGAAGCGCCGAAGACGTCGGCATCGCCGTCGCGATCCAGGTCTTCCGCGTAGACCTCATGCGCGAAGTCATACCCGGCGCGGATCACGAACTTCGTCCACTGTACCGGATTGCCTCCCTCGTTGCGCCACCAGACGATTTCGTCGCCTGAGCGCGCCGCGCCCAGCACGTCAAGCAGCGTGTCGCCGTTGACATAGGCGGCGTACACCGACCCCGCCTCCAGGAAGAGCGGATCGATGAGCTGCCGCGTCCATTCGATCGGTTCGCAGCCGTCGTTCCGGAACCAGACCACGGCGTTCTCCATCATTGCTGCACCTACCACGTCGACGTCTCCATCGCCGTCGAGATCGCCGGCGTGGATGCCTGCCAGCCCATCAGTGCTGCCGTGGATCAGGTGCTCCTCGAAGTACGGTTGCGAGAGCGCGTGCGAGAAGAATCCAAGCACAATGGTGGTCAGCAGAATCGCGAGTGTTCGACGGGCCATTGCGGA
>JALOPK010000089.1 GCA_025453925.1 Candidatus Eiseniibacteriota bacterium
GCTCTCCCGAGCCCGTCGTCGAGGAGATGGAGTATCTTGTGAAGCGGTTCGGAGTGAGAGAGATCCGGTTTTGGGACGACACGTTCGCAGCCGACAAGGCGCGGGTGCTCCAGATGGCGGAGTTGGTGGCGAAGCGCGGCGTCAAAGTCGATGTGAGTATCGGAACTCGCGCGGACACGCTCGACCAAGAAGTGGTGGCTGCCTTGAAGCAAATCGGCGTATACAACATCATCATCGGTGTCGAGAGCGGTGTGCCAAAGAACCTCGAGACACTCCAGAAGGGTCAGACGCGCGAGCAGGTACGCGAAGCAGTACACCTGGTCCACAAGGCGGGAATCCGGACCTTCCTCACCTCGATCTTCGGCATCCCGGGAGAGACCTACGAGGACGGGCTCGAGACGATACGGTTCGTGCGCAGTATGAAGCCAGACGCCGCGCACTTCTTCACGCTGTGCCCCTTCCCCGGCACGGAGCTCTACCGCGACCTCCCCAAGTACGGCAAGGTGGTCGAAGGCGACTATTCCTCCCTCGGCATGCACACGCTGCCGTTCGAGCCGTACACAATGACTCGAGACGAGATCGAGAAACTCCGCAGGAAGGCATTCATCACGACTACCCTCTATCCCGAGTTCATCGTGAAGAGGTTGTTGAAGCTCCGATCGCTGGAGGAAGCCAAGATCTTGCTCCGAGGGGGTTCGACCGTTGCACTGATGACGATGCCTTCATTGATGCAGCGGCTTCGACACGGCAGAACGCGGGCGGTCCAGACCGGCGGGAATGCCGACTGCGGTTCCTGCTGACCTGGCGCCGAGTGACTGACGGCGGGGTGATGGGCTCGGAGGACACCGAAGCGCTCGGCCCTGCTGCAGGTGGCCAGATGCCGCCGGCTATTTCCCGGGGCCATGTTGGTGCTACCCTGTGGCTGAAGGCCCTATGGCCTCTCGGCGCTATCCTGGCGTACTTCGGGATCGTTATCCTCTTCTGTAACCCTCTGTACGACACGCCGCTCTACGACGATTGGGCCTATGCGGACAATGTACGGCGTTTTCTCGATCGCGGGGAGCTTCGATTCATCTGGACCCAGGTGCCCTTCTTCGGTCAGTTGCTTGGCGGCGCCCTTTTCGCGAAGCTCTTCGGGTTCTCCTTCGCCACGCTTCATTTGTGGGGGTTGTTCACCGGAGTTGTTGGCGCATTCTCGATCTATGCCCTCGGCCGCGCGTACGGACGGTCAAGGAGCACCAGCCTGCTGGTGGCCCTGGCGGTGGTCAGCTCGCCTGCCTACCTCCACTTCTGCTTCACATTCATGACCGATGTGCCCGCCACGGCGTTTTTCTTGCTGGCCCTCGTCATCTTTGCCCATGGTGAGCGCGCCGCTGCTAGCACTCCGCGTCGATCCGCCCTCTGGTACCTGCTCGCCGGCGTGTTGTTGGCCTTCTCCGTGACGGTGCGAGACTTCACGGCGTTCTTCCTGCTTCCGCTGGCGTTTGAGGTCTGGCATGATCGGCGCAGCCACCCACGGCGCTTCGCCTTCGCGGCCGCCGTCCTCCTCTCGATCATGAGCTACGGGATCATGATAGGGTTTGTCGAGATGCCGTATCGGGCGGCGAAACTGTCGCGCAACGTCGTTGGCCATGAGTCACTGCGGTTCTCATACGTCATCATAAGCTATGTCGGGTTGCTGCTCCTTCCTGTCCTCGCCGCATTCCTACCCGATTTCTTCCGGAAGGAGCTGAAGGGCCGTCCGCGGAGAGCACTTGCCTGGTGGGGCTGCCTGATTCTCATGGTCGGGCTCGCCATCTACCAATACTGCTGGACTGTCAAGCACGACCCCACCAGCAAAGATGAGCTCATGCCGTATCCGCCGGGCTTCATCTCAATCCACGGGCCGTACCAAGCCTGCCCGATCCCAGGGTTCCGCGCGGTCGTCATCCAGTACCCGATGCGAATCGTGCTCACAGCCCTCGGGGCCGGGGGAGGTGCGATTCTCCTCTACACGGCTCTCGTGCTCGCCCGACAGACCGTGGTGCTGGGGAGGCGAGAGCGGCGGGTACGGCGCATTGCATGGGGCTCGGGCATGCTGCTCGCGGCCGCCGGAGCGGCGGCGTGGATAGTGCCCCCGCGGCTGAGTCTCAGGCCCTGGCTGGTCGACCAGATCCGCAGTCTGGGGCACGTGCTGCTCATCATCGCCCTCGTCGCCGCAGCCCTCGTCATCCTGATGCGGCGCAGGCGCCCGGCATCCCCGCAGTACCGCGACATCGGACTTCCTCTTCTCACGGCAGGAAGCATCGCGGTGGGGGTGGCCGCCTTTGTCTACTACGCCTTCAGCGCCAAGTTCTACATCCGCTACGCTCTTGCCATTGTGCCGGGCGCCCTCTGCGCGACCCTCGCGGTTTTCAGGAGATTGCGCCTCAATCGCGCCGTGCTCGTCGCGGTAACGATCGTCTCCACAGTGTTCAGTGTGATCGTGACTCGCGATCAAATCGAGTTCAGCGACGCCCGTTGGAGGGCGGGACGCTGGCTTCTCTCCGAGGGGGTTCTGCCTGACCAGATCGTGGGTGGCATGGAGTTCGACTACTGGTTCAACCAGTTCAGAGGCCCGCAGCCGTCGCCGCGGCACGTTCTCATAGGCGATGCCTGGCTGGAGCCTCTCTACCTCTTGACCCTTGACACCTTCCGGGATTCGTGCCGGCCAGTGCGGGGGCCCGGCAAAGGGGTGCTGTACTGGGGGTGCGAGTATCGAAAAGTCGCCGGTCCGAAGGTCCCGCTCTTCCCCTATCGTTCACTCCTCGGAGGCAGACAGCGAAGAGTCGAGATATGGCGCCGCCTGGATGCTCCCGTCCCGGGCAGAATCGGGTAAGGGAGGCACGTGCGCTCGTCGGTGACGGCCGTCGTCGCCATGCGGAACGCCTCGAGAACGATTGCCGCGACGCTCCATTCTTTGCTTGAAGCGCGGCCCGCGATCGAGGAGATCATCTGCGTCGACGACGCCAGTTCCGACTCATCCGTCGAGGAAGCAACCCGGCTCATGCGGGAGCGCGGCGCAGCCGTCAGGATTATCCCGTTTGCGTCTCGGCGTGGGCCGGCTGTTGCGCGCAACCGTGGAGCCGAGGCCGCGCATACTCCTCTGGTGCTTTTCGTAGACAGTGATGTCACGCTTCTGCCGGACACCTTTGCCGTCCTTGCTGAACGGTACGCCGCCCAAGGGCGCGGCGCCGTAGTCTCCCTCTACTGCGAGAGGAACGCAGCGGGCGGGATACTCTCCGACTTCACGACGTTCTACTCGGCGTTCACTTATCATTCCGGGCGGGTCGATTCATCCTCTCATCTCAGCAGTCAATGCGTCTTGGTCAACCGCGATGAGTTCCTTCAGGCGGGAGGATTCGATGAACGTTTCCGTCTGCCCACGGTGGAAGACATCGAGCTAGGGTTGCGGCTTCGCGACCAAGGCATTCCGGTGACGAGAGCCCCTGCCGCCCGGGTAGTCCACAACAGCCGTTACTCGATCGCGAAGTTCATCCGCAACTACATGCGAAAGGGGTTTGACTTCGGTTGGGTCATGCGGCAGAGGCGCGGCGCCGGGCTGGGGGGCATGGGATACGGAAGCCTCAATGATATCGCCAGCATCTTGCTGCTGGGCGCGTTGGGGGTTGCGCTGACGCTCCCGGGGAGGCTGCCCGACGGGACATGGATGGTCGCGCTTATCGTGCTTCTGTCGTGCTGGTACCGATTCATCCGCACGGCGGCCCGCATGGGGTGGTGCCGGGCCCCGCTCTTCATCGCCTTGCGGGCGAGCGTTCTCACGCTCTCCTCAGGCGCGGCCTGTGCCGGGTTTCTCCGAGGGTCCGAGAGCCCCGGGCCCTGGCACGCGTATCGACCCCAGGTTGGGAGCGGCTCCGGTCAGGAGAGCCCCGCCCCCTAGTCGCACCAGCTCGCCCCGGTGGAGCGGCTCGTGGCACGGCCCTGCCGGATGCGGGATCAGCCGCGATCCATGCAGCACCGCGGCCGTATTGCTCGATCTCGGATGGCCCGGCGAGCAGCCCTCCGTGTCGCTTGGGGTCATCGGGGGCCGCGACAGCCTTGCCCGCCGAAGAATTCTGTTGTCTCAAGACGAGTGAGGAGGCTCCGGGCGAGGCCGATGCACCCCGCGATGGTGCGGTCATCCGGCAACAGCATCGTATGATCGAGCGCCCAGAGGCCCTTCACCCCCGTGTCGAATCCTGGGGTGGATGAAGTGAATCCCACGGGGCAGACCGGTTGTGCGTATTGTTCAGCGAAGAGAGCCTTCCCTGTGATCCATTCTGGCCGGAAGCGGCTGTTCAGGCGAGCGAAGTGGGGCAGCGCCGCACGAACAATCCCATCGAGATCAAGGGTCGCCAGTTCAGCATCATCCAGGACGCGGTAATGCGGCAGGTACACCACCGACCTACCCATCGGGTGGTAGTCGGGCGCCAGTGCCGTGAACTCAACGAGGCCGGTCTGCGGGGTGTCTGGGTCCACGATGTTGGTCCAGAACCGGCCCGTGAGCGGATGCAGCAGCTCCAACACCACACACACCAGCCCGATGCTTTCCAGGCGTTGCAGCCGTGAGACGTAGTCTCGCGGAACAGGCCCGTGCAGCAATGAGGGTAGTCTGATGAGGGTGCCTGCGTAGATCACGCGAGACGCGGGGATCTTCTCTCCGCCCGCCACGATGCCCTCCACAGCTCCTTCCGGATCGACGTCAACCCGTTCAACGCCTAGGCCGCACCGGATGGTGACACCGGAGGAACTGAGGCGGCGCACCAGCTCGTCAAGGAACACCCCGGTCCCTCCGCGGACATACCCGAGCCAATCGTAGAGCAGGAAGCGCCTCGACTGAGCGTTTCTCCTGATCCGCGCCCAGATCCATGCAGCGCAGACGCGGTCAGAATGAGGACCGAACTTCCGCCGAATCAACTCGGCCCAGAACGCTTCGTAGCCTCTCCGGCCAAGCCACCCATGGAGCCACTGCCGTGCCGTGATGTGTTCGAGGTGTCTCCAGTCCCTCATCGCTCGTACGGCAGCGACCAATGCCGCATAGCGAACCTTGCTCAGTAGGTCAACGCCGGGGTAGCGGAGGAGGTCCACGCCACCGGAGAACCGGATCAGGCGCCCCCGATCGAAGAAGGCCATGTCCGATCGTCGCCACCGCAGCCGGTCGCTCAGGTTGAGGTCACTGAGGAACGCCACATACTCCCGGTCCGGGGCGCAAAGGAAGTGGTAGAAACGGTCAAGCCTGACCCCGTTCATGGAGAAGGTCCCCGCCATGCCGCCCGGGGTCTGCTGGGCCTCGTACACGGCAATCTCCCCTCCGGGAATGCCCCGCTGCACCAGTCCGTGGGCGATGGTCAGGCCCGTGACTCCTGCTCCAATGATGGCGATGGAGGGAGGATTCCCTCCTCCTCCCGTCAGACCAACGGTGCCGTCGACCACCTGCTCCTGCCTTTCCTTGCCTGGCGAGTCACGCCTTGCCGGGGAGATACCCGCGAGCACTGTACTTCACGACTGAGTCGTCGGCTGCCACGCGGTGCCAACAAGAACCTGACCGGCGACCAACGTTCAAGTGGGCCCCGGCGAGCAGTGTGAGCATAGGGTGCCGCCATCTCTCGTCAAGGAGTCGAGGGGCAATACCTGTGGACACGGGAGCACAGGTCTGGCCACAGGTGCGGCGAGACCCGCTCCCGCGTAACATGCACGGCCCGATCATCAACCCCCCCGCCCGGCCGCCAGTGGATGCAGAGGGAGCTCTCATGAAATGCTTGCTCGTCACTCCCTCCTGGAAGCATGAAGACATCCGTTCGGCCTCCACGCGCGCCGTGTCGGGTGTCTGGCCGATGCCGGGCGTGCTGGCCGTAGGCGCGGCACTCCGCCGCGCAGGACACGACGTACGGATCCTCGACGGCCACTTCCACGCGCCCGAGCAGCAGCAGCGGGAGATCGCGGCATGGAAGCCGGATCTCCTGGGCGTGTACAGCGTCACGCTCATGTGGCATAGGGCCGAAGAGCTGTTCCGCCAGGCGAAGCGTGCGCATCCTGAAGTCTTCACCGTGGCCGGAGGTCCTGCCCCTACCGGCTTCATGTCGCGCTGCCTCGACGAGCCCGCGCTGGATGCGGTGGTATACGGAGAAGGCGACCTCACGGCTGTCGAGCTGGCAGAACGGGTGGCGTCCGGGACGAGCCTTACTGGCGTGCATGGCTGCATCTGGCGTGATGGCGATCGCGTGATCGAGAACCCTCCGCGGGCACCCATCACCGACCTCGACGATCTTCCCTTTCCGGCCCACGATCTCGTGGCCCACTACCCCTACCGGCCCTCCTACGGGCAAGTATTACGGCTTCCTGCTCTGCAGATCGTGAGTTCGCGCGGCTGCGGCAACGGCTGCATCTTCTGCTTCCAGACCATGACCACACGGACCCGTTTTCGGTCCCCCATGAATGTGGTGGATGAGATTGAGCTCTACATGACGCGGTACGGTGCCCGGGAGATCAAGTTCTGGGATGAGCAGTTCATGCTCGATCGCGGGCGCGTACTGGGCATCTGTGAGGAAATCCTGCGGCGCGACCTCAAAATCGTCTTCTGGTGCGCGGGCCGCGTGGATACGGTGGACGATGAGCTGCTGCGTATGATGAGACGCGCGGGGTGCTGGTGCATCAGCTACGGGCTGGAAAGCGGTGTTGAGAAGAACCTCAAGACCCTGCGCAAGAATGCCTCGGTGGAGCAAGGCCGCGAGGCCGTGCTCCGAACCCACCAGGCAGGCATCGAGAGCATGGGCAACTACGTGTTCGGGATCCCCGGCGAGACCTACGAGGAGGGGCTGGAGACCATCAGGTTCGCATGCAGCATGAACCACTTCTATGTTGAGTTCTTCCCGCTGACGCCCTTCCCCGGCACGGAGCTGTACGACAACGTGGCGCGGTACGGGAGAATCAACGCACCCCAGGAGCGTCTCGGCATGCTCTTCAAGGCGGCGCCCTTCGTCCCACACACCATGAGAGGCGAACAGATAGTCGACCTAGCAGAACGGGGGTACGCTCGCTACTATGCCCGCCCCTCCTTCGTCCTGCGCAGGATCGCGCGGATCCGGCGCTGGTACGACGTGCAGGTCATGTTCTACGGGGCCCTGTCGATTGCCACCATGGCGTTCTCCCGGCTCCGCCGGGCCGGCAGATAACGCCCTTCGCTCCCTGGCCTTCCGCCGTTCACCGTCGGGTGAATGTTCACGAAGGATCGGCACTTTCCGTCGATGTGAACGACGCGAAGACGTGGCTATCGCACGCTCGCCGCCAGCACCCGGAGGGTGTGGTCCAGCAGGTCCTGCGTGAAACGGTTGCCGTGGCCGGGCACGACGTGGACGGCCGGAAGTTCACGCAGCCGCTCGACCGCTGCAGGCCAGGCTGCCAGGTCGGCATCGGCGGTGTTGCCCACCCGGTCACCACAGAGGAGCATGCACCCGCCGAACAGCACACGCCGCCGGGGAAGGTAGACCACGGAGTTGTCCAACGAATGGGCGGGACCCGGGTGGATCACTTTCACCGTATCCCCATGCACCAGAGTGAGCCCCTGGTCTACCGGAAAGACATGGTCGGGGGGGACAAGTCGCAGGCTCTCAAACCAGTCTTTCTCGGGCCGCTGTCCCAGCCAGCCCACCACCTGGGTCCGCATGGCGTCTTCGCGCTCGGCCAGCATGCGGACGGAGAGATCCGAACCATAGATGGGGACGCCGGCCTCCTGAAGCGCCTCGTTGCCGCCCATGGCGTCGTAGTGGAAGTGAGTATTCACCGCGATCATCGGGCGGCGCCCGAAGCGAGCCGTGAGCCATTGCAGCATCGAGCGGGTCGCGGCCGGGGTGTAGGGAGTGTCGACAAGAAGCAGGGTCGAGTCGGCTAGTTCGGCCACCAGGGAGTTGGCCGGCCAGGGCTTTTCGTGGGTGACGACCCAGATGCCTTCAGACAGCGTGCGAACTCGCATGTCGTGATCTATCCAGCAGGAGTCCGGATCGGGCCGGCTGCCGAATCGCTGACCGAAGGCGTCGACCTGGGCATTGTCCCATGACCATGCGCCCTCCAGGAACGGGGCGACGCGGTAGAGCCACGAAAGGCCGATGAGGCCGGCATAGCCGTCCGGAAGCGCGTACACCGAGTCCGACAGGGCATCCGCCAGAGGAACGAATGTGACGCCCCGGCCTTCCAGGGCCGTCAGGAGGGTGTCAAGGTAGTCTGCGGCCAGGGCATTGGCGTGGAGCAGGAGCACATGCGGGATATCGCGCCCGAACCGGGCCCGGGCGACCTCGCGGTAGTGTTCGACGGCACCCAGGAGGTGGTCGACGTAGGCATCACCGACTATGCGAGCCCCCGCGGCGTCACCCGCGCGCCACGCGTCCACGTACGGCTTCACCAGCGCCCATTCGCCGGTATCCACGGACACCTGCGCGACCGAATGACCGCACGATCGCACGATGGCTACGGCGGAGTCCCGCAGCCCGACCGTTGCGCCCATCTGGAGGAAGGGGTAGCGGAACCACCGGGGGCGCGTTCCGGTGAACCGGGTCAGCGTCTCGGTGCACTCGAGCACCTCCTCCGCCCAGTCGCCAAGCGGCATCTCATCGAGGTGGGGATGCGTACAGGAGTGGTTCCCCAGCTCCATCCCAGCCTCCATCCACTGGCGCAGGATGGCCTCTTGCCCCGGTATCCGGTCGCACACCACGAACCCCGTTGCCGGCACATGGTGCTTCTCCAGCGCGGCGAGGATGCGCCCCGTCGCCTCCATCCGGGAATCACCTGGCCGCACTGCGTTGACGAAGGGGAGATCATCAATGGTGACGGCGATCTGAGGGCCAACGCTCGCAGCAGAGGCTCGCGCCAGCGCCAGGCCCACGCTGAACGCGCTCCACAGGAGTCTCCACGAGTCACGGGCATGCACACGATGCGACTGAACGGTCGTCAGTGTCGAGAGGAGCATATGGATCATCCTCGCGGCTGGGGGTCTCACTAGCGAGAAGCACCGGCTGCAACGCGCCATCAATGAGGTTCGGTCGGCATTTCCACCACTACTCTATTGCGGCCCGCGTTCTTTGCCTGGTACATGGCCTCGTCGGCTCTCGTCAGAAGCTGTTCCAAGTCATCCGCTGTCTCCCGCAGGGAGGCTACTCCGACGCTCACGGTGAACGCGGCCGGTCGTGGGCTGCCCTCGATGGCAATGCGGGTGAGCTCTGATCGAATGCGTTCGGCCACCTGTGCGGCCCGCGGCAAGTCAGCACCGGGGAGCAGCACCGCGAATTCATCCCCGCCCAGACGCCCGATCAGATCGTTGCACCGAATCAACTGGCGGAGGCTGGCAACCATCGCCTTCAGGGTAGCGTCACCCACCGGGTGGCCATACGTGTCATTGATGTGCTTGAAATGATCGATGTCCACCATGAGCATGCACAGCGGAACGCCTTCCTTGCGGAACCTGGCGACCTCCTGTGCCGCTGCCTCCATGAAGTGGCGCCGGTTGGCGACACCAGTGAGCGAGTCCGTGGACGCCAGCACGGCCAGCTCCCGCGTCCGCATATCCACCTCACGCCTGAGCTGGTCTCGCTGCTTCCTGATGGTGCGAATCCGCAGGTAGGACAATCCCAGCATGCCGCCCACGCCAACCGCGCTCACCAGGACCCTGAACCACCATCGCTCAAGGAGCGTCGGACTGATGTCAAACCCAAGCCGCGCTTCGTGGTTGCCCTCGTGACGAGAGCCACGGCAGCGAACCCTGAGCGTGAAATGGCCCGAGGGTAGCCGTGTATATGAGGCCGCCGGCACGGTGCCGGTGTCCCGCCATCTGCGATCGTAGCCCTCCAGCAGAGTGGAATAGCGCACCTGTGATGGGTTTCGATAGTCAATACCCACGAAACCGAAGGTCACGTCTCTGGATTCCGCGTCCAGATGAACTGTCTCGCCGCTGGGCCACCCTGCCGGTGCCCAGATGCGCGCGGCATCGGAGGAAACGGTCGTGATCAGTATGGGGATATCATCGTCCGGGCGCCCGACCGCATCGGGGTGAAACATCGCCACGCCATTCATGGTGCCGAAGAACAGGCGACCGTCCCGAGCGGACGTGCCCGCCCCCTGGTTGAACTCCCGGCTGGGAAGGCCGTCACCCACCCCGTAGACGGTCATATGGTGGGAGGACGGATCGAAGCGAACCAGACCATCTGTGGTGCCCAGCCAAAGGATCCCGTGATCGTCTTCAAGGCACGAGAAGACCGTCGGACTGGGGAGGCCATCGGCAACGGTGAAGGCGCGGAAACGATCGGTCTGCGCATCGAAGTGTGCCAGACCGCCGCTCGTGCCGACCCAGAGACCGGATCGCTCGCAGCGGAGGAGACACAAGATCTCTGGA
>JALOPK010000429.1 GCA_025453925.1 Candidatus Eiseniibacteriota bacterium
AAACCACAAAAGAAGATCACCGGACAGGTCGGAGAGATCATCGAAGCCCCGATTACCTCGAACTTCCGGGAAGGGCTCTCGGTGCTGGAGTACTTCATCAGCACCCACGGTGCGCGGAAAGGGCTGGCCGATACTGCCCTGAAGACCGCGGACGCCGGGTATCTTACGCGGCGCCTGGTAGACGTCGCTCAGGATGTCATCGTCAACGAGGTGGATTGCGGGACCATCCGCGGCCGGACGATCGGCGCGCTGAAAGAGGGCGAAGAAGTCATCGAGCCGCTATCGGACCGGATTGTCGGAAGGGTTGCTCTGGAAGACATCGTGCATCCTGTGACGGGAGAGAACATCGTCCGCGCGGGAGATGAGGTCCAGGAGGCCCACACGGAGGAGATCGATCGCGCAGGCATGGAGGAGGTCTCGATTCGCAGTGTGCTGACGTGCGAGGCCCGACGGGGAGTCTGTGCCAAGTGCTACGGAAGGAATCTGGCCTCGGGAGGGTTGGTGGAGATCGGCGAGGCCGTCGGCGTCATCGCCGGGCAGAGTATCGGAGAACCGGGCACTCAGCTGACACTCCGAACCTTCCACATCGGGGGAGCCGCCGCGCGAATTGTGGCGGACCGTCAGCTTCTCGCCAAGACTGCCGGGACGGTCGGCTTCGTGGGACTGAAGACCGTTACCGATGCAGAGGGGCGCGAGATCGCGGTGACTACCCGCGGGGCGATCATCATCCAGGACAAAGAGAGCGGCCAGCGCAGCCGATACATGGTTCCCTACGGGGGCGCAGTCCAGGTGAAGGCCGGTGAGCGAGTGAAGCAGGGTGATGTCGTGTTCGAATGGGAACCGTTTGCGGAGCCCATTCTCACCGACGCTACCGGCGTCGTCCGCTTCGCCGACATCGAACGAGAGGTGACGTTGCGCGAGGAAATCGATGATCGCACCGGGAAGCTGCACATGGTGATCATCGATAGCCGGGAGCGGACCCTCCATCCTCGCATTGACATTATTGAGCCGAGGGAGTCGGGCGGTCCGGTGAAGGTGCTCCGCTCCTACCCAGTACCTACCGGTGCCCACGTGAACATCGCCGACGGACAGACGGTCACTCAAGGGACCGTCCTGGCGAAAATCCCGAAGGAGTTCGCCAAGACCCGTGACATCACGGGTGGCCTTCCGCGAGTGGCGGAGTTGTTCGAGGCACGCAAGCCCAAGGAGCCGGCGGTCATCAGCGAGGTGGACGGATCCGTCGGGTTCGGCAAGATGGTCCGTGGCATGCGCCGCGTGCTTGTGACCACCGACGGTGGGGAAGAGCGAGAGTATCTGATTCCACCCGGCAAGCACATCAAGGTGCGCGACGGTGACCGGGTCATTGCGGGCGACAAGCTAAGCGAAGGTCCCGTGAATCCCACCGATATCCTCAGAGTCCAAGGCGCGCACGCCGTGCAGGAGTACCTGGTCAACGAGATACAGGAAGTGTACCGGCTGCAGGGCGTTCAGATCAATGACAAGCATATCGAAGTCATTGTCCGGCAGATGCTGCAGAAGGTTCGCATCGAGGACCCTGGCGACACTCCTCTGCTCGAAGGTGACCAGGTCGACAAGGTGGTACTCCGCTACGAGAACCAGAAGGTCCAGGGCGAGGGCGGTCAGGCGGCCACGTTCCAGCCTCTCCTCCTCGGCATCACCCGCGCGGCACTGAGCACGGATAGTTTCATCAGCGCCGCATCATTCCAGGAAACGACTCGGGTCTTGACAGAGGCGGCCATCCAAGGGAAGCGGGACGAGCTTCTGGGTCTTAAGGAAAACGTCATCATGGGACACCTCATACCCGCAGGGACGGGGATGCTCCCGTACAAGGGAATCCAGCTCGAGGACGAGCAAATCCCGCGCATCGCGGCAGTCCAGGGTGAGGTCACGGGAGAGATCGAATGGGACGAAGGTGGGGAGGACTTGACAGCATAGCGTCGGCTCTATTCCTTCGTTCCTCTTGTTTTGCCCTTTTCGTCAAGGAGAATGCTTGTGCCAACGATGAACCAGCTTGTGCGCCATCCGAGGGCGGGCCAGCGCAGCAAGAGCGGTGCTCCTGCTCTGCGCAGCTGTCCTCAGAAGAAAGGGGTGTGTACTCGCGTCTACACCACGACACCCAAGAAGCCCAACTCCGCGCTGCGGAAGGTCGCGAGGGTGAGACTCAGCAATGGAGTCGCGGTGACGGCGTACATCCCGGGCGAGGGGCACAATCTGCAAGAGCACAGCATGGTTCTCGTGAGGGGCGGCCGCGTGAAGGACCTCCCGGGGGTGCGGTATCATATCATCCGGGGAGCCCTGGACTCGGCGGGAGTCGCCGGCCGGAAGAAAGCGCGCAGCAAATACGGTGCAAAGAAGGAGTAGGCGGTAGATGTCACGGCGACGGAGAGTGACGAAGCGGGAGATCGACGTTGATCAGAAGCTCGAAAGCGACCTGGTGGCGGCATTTGTCAACTGCCTCATGAAGGGCGGGAAGAAGGGCGTTGCCGAACGCATGATGTACGGCGCGCTTGAGATCATCGAAGAGAAGACCGGGAAGCCGGCGCTGGAGACATTCAAGCGGGCAATCGTCAATGTGAAGCCCATGCTTGAGGTGAAGTCTCGCAGGGTTGGCGGTGCCACGTATCAAGTTCCTGTGGAGGTGCGGCCATCGAGGCGGCAAGCCTTGGCCATTCGTTGGATAATCCAGTACGCGGACTCGCGGGGCGATCACACCATGCAAGAGAAGCTTGCCCACGAGCTCATGGACGCCTCCCGGAAAGAGGGGGGCGCCATGAAGAAGCGTGAGGATACCCACAAGATGGCTGAGGCAAATCGGGCCTTCGCTCACTATCGCTGGTAGTATCGATCGTATCTGATGGAGCGCGGGCGGGTTTCTGCCGCTCGCTCGAGGCGTACCGGACGACGTATCTGTCTGTTGGTCATATAGGAGGTCACGGAGATGGCACGAGCGCGATTTGAGAGGCGGAAGCCGCACGTGAATGTGGGGACGATAGGGCACATAGATCATGGGAAGACGACGTTGAC
>JALOPK010000090.1 GCA_025453925.1 Candidatus Eiseniibacteriota bacterium
AACCAGCAGGTGCGGTGGGAGAATCTCGCCCGCGCCCTCGGAGTGCCCGAGCTCATCGAAGATCCGCGGTTCAAGGAGCGGGACACCCGCAAGGCCAACCGGAAACTGCTCACGCCGCTTCTTGAAGAGAGGCTCTCCCTGCAACCGACGGCACACTGGGTCGACGTGCTGAACAAGGTCGATGTCCCGACCGGCGCGGTGATCGGGCTGGAGGAAGCACTCACCCAGGAACAGATCTCCCACCGCCAGACGCTGCAGAGCCTCAGGGTTGAGGGCATCGGCGATCTCCCCTTCTTCTCGCTCTCGGCCAAGTTCTCCAAGACTCCCGGGCGGCTCGAGACGGCGCCCCCTCGGCTCTCCCAGCACACTGCCGAAGTGCTGCGGTCTTTGGGCTACACCGACGAGGACGTGGCGGCGTTGAAGCAGAAAGCGGTGATCTGAAGAGCCGGCGACCGACCCGACCCTCGGGTGCTCGGGTGGACCTGGTGTGCGGAGGTCCCTGAGGCAGTGCTGTGACCGGAGGGGACCATGAACGGTCGATCCAGGATCCGGCTGCCGGTCGCCCGGGTTGACAACAGAAGCCTCCTGCATTTCGATAGTGGCCCGATCGGGTTACGTGCGCGTTTCGCTTCCGCTCGTGGGGGGGCAGGTCGCTGACAGGCCAGTAGTGGGATGATTTCCGCATCTCGGCGCCCTGCTGGAGCTTTGATGGGCAGGGCCGGTGAACGGGTGGCACGATCTCAGGGCTCTCGGGCGTGGGCTCGCGCCCGCGTGTGAACCGACGACCCATTGCAGACAACAGACCGATACCAGACTGACTCACTTCCGCGTTTCCAGGCTCACCTGGGCATGGACGGGTGGGCGTACACGGAGGGCTGAATGCCCAGAAGCATCGACATCAGCAGGGTCCGCAACATCGGCATCATGGCCCATGTCGATGCAGGCAAGACCACCGTCACTGAACGGATTCTGTTCTTCACGGGCAAACGTCACCGGATCGGGGAAGTCGACGACGGCGACGCCACCATGGACTGGATGGTCCAGGAGCGGGAGCGCGGGATCACCATAACCTCCGCCACGACTTCAACATATTGGCGTGATCACAAGATCAATGTCATCGACACGCCGGGGCATGTCGATTTCACGGCTGAGGTCGAGCGTTCTCTCCGGGTGTTGGATGGCGCCGTCGCGGTGTTCTGCGCGGTGAGCGGCGTGCAGCCGCAGTCCGAGACAGTGTGGCGACAGGCGGCCAAGTATGGCGTACCCCGACTGGCGTTCATCAACAAGATGGACCGTGTGGGCGCGAGCTTCTGGAACGTGGTGAGGGAGATCCGGAAGGAGTTGGGCGCCAACGCCGTCCCCATAGTGATTCCCATCGGAGAGGAATCGGTGTTCCGCGGTGTCGTCGACCTGGTCACCATGTCCGCGATCTTCTATGATGAGACGCCTGAAGGCATGCTCCTGCGGTACGCACCGATACCCGATTCCCATCTTGCCCAGGCTCGCCGAGCGGAGAGTGAACTCATCGAGCGCGTCAGCGAACAGGATGAAGCGCTGCTGGAGAAGTACGTCAGCGGGACCAGACCCGAGGCCATTGAGGTGGCTCGGGCGTTGCGTACGGCCACCATCAGGGGGGATATCGTTCCCGTCCTGTGCGGGGCGGCGGGGCACAACAAGGGAATCAGGCGGCTGCTGGATGCGGTGATCGACTTCCTCCCTTCCCCTGCGGATCTACCCCCGATCAGGGGTGTTGGTCCGAACGGTGCGGAGGCCGTGCGGCATTGCACCGATGAGGCGCCGCTGTCCGCTCTGGCGTTCAAGGTCCAGGCAGACAAGCACCTCCGGAGGCTCACCTATGTCCGCGTGTACTCGGGAGTTCTCAAGGCCGGGGAGTATGCTCAGAACTCAACGCGGAACAAACGGCAACGGATTGGCCGGCTGTTCGAGATGCACGCCAACAGCAGGGAGACAATCGACGAACTCCACGCCGGAGACGTGGGCGCGGTCGCCGGCATCGCCGAGACCTTCACGGGCGACACGCTGTGCAGTGAGTCCCACCCCGTGGTTCTGGAGGCGATCAAGTTTCCCGCGCCGGTCATGAGCATCGCCGTCGCCCCTGAGAACAGGGTCGATGCCGACCGGCTCACCGACAGCCTCATCCGTCTGACTGATGAAGACCCGACATTCACCTCCAGGGTGAACACCGAAACCGCTCAGGTGGTCATCTCCGGGATGGGAGAACTCCATCTGGAGATCATCGTTGACCGGCTGCGACGCGAGTTCGGCGTCGGGGTCTCGGTCGGCCCCCCCCGGGTCGCATACCGGGAAACGTTGATCGGCACCGTGGTGCACGAGCATCGTCACGTAAAGCAAACGGGCGGGCGTGGTCAGTATGCTCATATGATCATTCGGGTCGAACCGGGAATCCCCGGCTCAGGGCTGCAGTTCGAAAACGAAGTCGTCGGAGGGAGAATACCGAGGGAGTACATCCCCTCCATCGAACGCGGGGTGAACGACGTCATTGCGGAGGGGCCTTATGCAGGATTCCCAATGGTGGCGGTCAAAGTCACCGTCCTCGATGGCTCTGCCCACGAAGTCGATTCCTCGGACTTCGCCTTCCGCACATGCGGATCGGTGGGGTTTCGAGACGCGTGCAGACGCGCGGGCCTTGAGCTCCTGGAACCGGTGATGGCGATTGAGGTGATCGCCCCCGAGGAACATACCGGTGCAGTCACGACCAGTTTCTACGCCAAGCGCGGCAAAGTGGTCCACATGGAGAAGATCGGCGAGTCGCTGGTGCTTCAGGCCAGGGCGCCCCTGGCGGAGATGTTCGGCTACTCATCGGAACTGCGCAATATGACCAGCGGCCGAGGCGTATTCACCATGCAGTTTGATGCGTACGAGACCGTGCCGCTCGCGCTTGCGGAGAAGATCATCAAAGCACAGCGCGAAAGGAGAGACCGGTAGGCTTTCGCGGCGCGTGACCGCCGCTCCCTCGGCTGTGTTCAACTCCCTCATTGGGGGATCAGAGGCGACGTGCAAATGCCCCTGCGGGCGGCATGAGCGGCATGGAGGCGGCTTCGCCTCCGAGCGCTCGCGGTCCACACGGGGATCCGGACCATGCGACATAGGACTTCTCATGCATGGGACATGTCCCATGGAGGTCATGGGGCCCTGGCCTCAGGGAATGGATCCGTCTCTCATCGTCCCCCCACTCCTCCGGTGCCCCGACAGAGGACCCGTCCCCATCCTGTTGGACTTCGGGCGTTTGAATGCGATGTGCCCTCAGCAGCGGAACGAAACGGCGACTCCTGTTCGTCCCCGTGGCAAGGAGCGGACTTCGCACGCCTGGACACGCCGCCGCAGGCGCGCCCGGAAACCATGCACCCGTGCCCGGTGGAGAATCGCCCCGCCAGGAGGCGACTGAGAGCCGCCTGCCCGGCTCTACGGGCCCGATGTCGCGGGCGGGGGCAGGAGCAGGAGATCACCCTTGATCCGCTTCCCCCGCAGTGACGCGGGTCGTTGCGAGGCGAAGGCTCCGACAAGGGTGTTGACAACTGTATCATTGTACTATACACTGCGACCATGATCACGATTGATCTCGCTGGCCCAACACCAGTCCTCGACCAGCTCGTGGGCACCATACGTGATGCCATCCTGACTGGCGCCGTGGCTCCCGGCCACTCCCTCCCCTCCGCCCGTCAGCTGGGGGGGGACCTGGGAGTACACTGGAACACGGTGGCGAGAGCATATCGCGAGCTGGCCGACGACGGGTTCGTGTACGTGGTGCGCGGCCGGCGGGCCGTGGTTCGCCCTCGATCCCATTGGATCGAAACTGGCCGGGGCAAAGCCCGGCTCGATGCGAATTCTCATCTGGCTGAGGCGGTCGCCCGGGCCCGAGTGGCGGGTCTCAGTGACGATGAGCTGCGAGCGGCGTTGGAAGAGGCGATTCGGACTCCGGAGGAAAGGAGATAGCGATGGCTGCGTTCCTTTTGGTCTTTCCGTTGGTCGCGGTGCTGTCCGTACCGGTGCTGACGTGGCTCATGCTGCGAACCGCGTCCCGCGAAGCCGCGGCGCGGGGCCGTGATCTGGTTGCAGACGGCCGCGGGCTCTTCCGTCTCCTGACGGTGGCAGTGCTGATCTGCCTGCTCTTCCTTGTCGTTCGGGTCGCGGCGCCTCGTGATGTGGTTCCAGCAAATGTCCTGGCATTGCTGGTCGCGCTCGGCGGATTCCACGGGTTGTGGTGGTCCATGGGAATGCGTCTAGTTCGCGCACAGAATGCGGCGCTTCAGGCGGTCCGGGTACAGGAACCGACCCAGACCCTCCGTACAGCCAGCCTAGACGCGCGACGGGCCAGGGATTACCTCCACCCATCACTCCTCTCCCTCCCCGCCATCATTGGGATCGCAGGATGCGTCGTCATTTCCTGGCGCGCGGTCACCGCGCCTGTTAGCCCCACCGGCATCGCGATCGCCGGCGTGTTCACGCTCTGTGCACTCGGAGAACTGATCCTCTATCGGTGGTGGCTGCACGCCGAGGTGCAGGCCCCGCCGCAACTCGCCGGCGGCGATCCCGAGTGGCTTCGGCGGGAATGGGAGTCGCTGCGCCGCTTCAGGGTTCGGGCGGTGTTCACGTTCCACTGCGCGCTGCCCGCACTGTTCCTGATCTTCGCTGCTCTCTCGCTCGAAACATCCCGAGGGGCCATCGGAGGGGCCGCAATGGGAATCGCCGGGGGAATCGCCGGTACCGTCGTGGGATTGGCGGGTGGAATCTTCGGCGTGTATGCCGATCTGCGCCGGCGCAGGATCGAAGTGCGCCGGGCGATACGCTGAGCGATTCGAACGGGTGCGGCTGCCCCCCGGTCCGGCCGCCCCGCCGCGCCGGACGGTCACACCCGCGGCAGGATCTCGATGGTGCGGTCGATGAGCTCCAGGTAGCTGAGGAAATCAGAACAGAACAACACCGTTTCGTGGGTCGGGCTCCGCCGCATCCGTTCCCGAGTCAACGTGCTAAGCCGGTCGGTGTGCTTCCTGCAATACTCCCGGTCGTACAGCGGCAAGAGGGATGTGACCATCCGCGCCAGTTCCCTGCGCAGCGCATCGTGCTCGGCCCCGCGATGCTCGGGCAAGAGCTGCTGGTGGAGAAGCTGGTGCAGAACGATGGGAGTGTGGCGTCCCGGATAGTCCACCCGAGGGAAGCGCTCCTGGACGGTGCCGAGCCGGGCCAGGGGCCCGTTTTCCTCTCTGCTGGCCTGGAACACAATGAGCCACCGGTCCAGAATGCCCACCACATCGAGTTGGCAGTCAGCGCCGGCCGGGAGCAAGTCCCGAATGTGCAGCGCGGACGCTCCCTCCAGGGAGAGCAACATGGTGAGGGGTGGCTCCTGGCCGGGCATCCAGAGTGATCGCGTGGTCTCGAAGAGCTCCAACGCTCTGGTGACTGCCCCCGCGGTCAGAACCCGGTCCACCTCCACCAGAGCAAAGACCGCCTGGGTCGGTATGAGCTGTGTACCCCGTGCGGTCGGCAAGCCGGCCCACACCCGGCTGTCGTACACGGTCAGCTTGCACGCGGGGCCGACGAGCCCGTCGCGGTTGAAAACGTGGCATGGAGCGACCCGCAGCCCCAGCGGAAGCATGGAGGCAAGCAGCCGCGCGAACAGCTCCTCCACGCTGGCTTGCCGTGTTTCAACTTCACGCAAGAGCTCCGCGACATCTTCCCACACGAGCCGGGCGGCGGCCTCGAGGTGGGTCGACAGATCGCGAGGATCTGCTGCCGATGGCTGTTCCCACGTTTCAGCCGCGTTCCGCACCAAGTCTCCCATCGTGGCCTTCTCCGGCCCCCCGGGACCGAGCGTCAGCTTTCGGACAGACTAGGGCAATGTATGCAAACTCCGGGCCTGCCCGCGGCGCACCAGCTCCAGGACCGCCTCTAGCGCGCGGCACGATCGTGCGCCTGACCGCTTCTGCCGTTCCTCAATCAATGGTATGGCTGCTTCGCCTGCCTCCACAAGGCCGCCAGCCGCGCTCACGGGTACGCCAGCCTCGTGCGAGTCAACAAGATCCAGGAGACGCTCGATCGCTTCCTGGGAGCCCATTCGCCCCAAGGCGCCTAAGGCCGCACATTGCACGGAGAGCGAACTGTCGCGAAATGCAATCGCGGAAAGCTCCGCGTGCGCTTCCTCGAGCCCCAACCGGCCGAGCGCCACGGCCGCCGCCTCACGGGAATAGGCGCAGTCGGCCTTTAGCATGCTCACCAGATAGGGCCACGACGCCTGGCCCATCAAGTCGATGATCCCTTCCGCGCACCAGGTGGGCAGTGAACGCGGTCGGCAATCGCTGCGGATGCAGCCCGACCCTGCCATGGCCAGAAGCCCGGGCACTTCCGCCTCCCTCACCCTGGTCAGAGCGAGGACCAGCGCCCGATGAAAGGTGCCGTTGCCGTGGAGCCCGTCGCGCGGCGCGGCCTGGTAGGCCTCCCACAGAACATCGCGCAGATTGCCCGGGCGGATCGCCTCAAGCGCGGACAGAGACGCCTCCCGGACCAGAGCATCCTCATCCCTCAGGGCGGCGACCAGGACCTCGATTCTGTCAGGCTCCAGTGGAGCTCCGATGAGCTTTCTCACCGCGATGCGGCGGATCGCGGCCAGGCCGTGCCGTGACAGGGTTACCAGCGGCTCCACACTCTCGGGGTCGACGATCCCTTCATCCGGCGCGTGGAGCAGGAGCCGCTGCACGCTGTCGAGCCCGGCATGCGAGAACGCGACCGGTTCGATGGTCTGCATGCCCTTGATGTGCCATGCGAGACCACGCCAGAGCAGTTCCTTGGCCGCTCCGGGCGTGTCGAACTCAAGCTCGGACTGACTGCCGAGCGGATCGAGGCACAACGCCTCCTGCTCGAAGCAGACCGCCGCCTCTTCCAGTGCGCCGGCATGCACCGTGAGAATCGTCGCCGCCCACCGCAGGAAGGCACCAGCGTGACGGCGCCTCTGTGCCCAGGTCGTCGCCGTAGCGGCCAGTTCAGAGGCTCGCGTGGCCCCATCGACTGACAGGTCCGCGTAGAACCGCTTGTACGCGCCGAAACCCTGCGCAACGTAGGGATCCTCGCGCCATTCCAGCCCTGAGAGCCCGGAGGTCGTCGCCGCATGAGACCACGAAAGCGTTTCCAGGAGGCTCCGTGCCACGGTCACGGCCGGCGGCGTCGGGTCCACCGCACCGGTACCGATCACCGCGACGAAACACCCCTCATCGTCTGGAGGCTTCTGAGTTCCTCCCCCCATGACCATATGCCCCGCGCCCCCGACCCACACCCAGACCGCGGGCCGGCGGGACTCACCGGCAGCCACAACCGCGGTTCTGGCCTCGGACCACGACACGCATCCATTGTGGAGAAGCTCCGGCTCCCATCCTTGCGCGCGGAACAGCCACGGAAGACGGGAGATGAACAGCCATGGCTCAACCTCCCGCGCTCCCTCCGGTCCGGCAACAGAGAGAAAGGCGAGCCCCGACAGGCCGGACGCGCACTCTGGAGAAAGCGGGAGCCGGGGAGTTGACAGGGTCGAGGCGAGGATGCTGGGCATCGGGTCAGCGGCAGCGGGGGAACTTGCGATCGCCAGCGACAGTAGTACAATGGGTATCAAGAGGTCCTCCTCAGACTCCTTGCGACGAGGTAGATCCCACCGCCGATCAACACCACCGGCCAGTACCGCCAGAATGCACTCTGGCGGAGGAGCACCACGGCGCCAAGCAAGACGAGCCCAATCCCCGGCAGTAGGAACATGCCTCCTCCCGGGCCGACGATGTACATGGCAAGGAAACCCAGGCCGGGTGAGATGACCAGAGCGGGCCAGAGGGTTCCCATGAGACTCCATCCCATCTGCACGCAGGCCTCGAAAACGCCCCCCGCGACGATCAGGATGGACGCCGGCATCAACAGAACGTACTGTGAACGGTCGGAAACAACCATTGCAAGCAGTGCCAGACCGAAGAGTATGATGAACCACGGCCACAACTCACCCAGACCGAACCCTGCACCGAAGTTCCTGAGGAGCAGCATCACGCCGACGATCATGAGCACGACGCCCATGATGTCGCGCTTGGGGGTTCGAACCGGTTCCATGGTGGATCCTCCTGTTGGTCTGCCCGAGAGCTTCCGTGGAATCCGCTCCCCTGTCAAGAAACTCGACCGGTGGATGCGGTGTTGACCAACCTGAGCCCGATGGGCGCCGGGGGCCTCCGCCCCGCGCGGTCAGCGCGGCGCACCGCCGCGCCCCCGGGACACGGTCCCCGCGGAGTTTCCCGGGGCGGCTCGTCCGAAGTGCCTGGCATCTCGCGTGGTCGTGTTGGAGGACCATAGTGCGCCGACGAGAGAAACTCATCCACGGTGCCTTCGATCCCGCCGCCGCGGGTCCGCCCATTCCCGGCGTGCCCGGACATGGCGGTCTTCATACCATGCGGCCCAGCCTCGGCATCCGCCGCGGCCCCCTTCCTGTTACTTCTCTCACCGATGGCGTCTTCCGCGACGTCCTGAACCGGCGGAGCAGACAATCGCGGCACATACGCGAGGCCCTGCGCCGGGACATGCGCCACCTCCGCCGCCTCGTCGGCGGAGAGAACATCGAGCTCTCCTTTTCCGCCCGAGCCGCCGTGTCAACCGATTCCACGGGGCTGCGGGGTTTGGTGAGCGAGGCGGTCTTCTTCCCACCAAACGTTCCGTCCCTGCAGGCGCTGGTCTCGTGGTGTTTCCATCACCGCGTGCCCCTCATCCCGTACGGGGCGGGGAGCGGGTACAACATGGGGGTGGTTCCCATGGCACCCGCCGTGACGGTCTCGCTGGCATGCCTCGGCGAGATCGGACCCGTGCACTCGAACCCCGGGGCGAAAGGACGGGCCAGCCACGTCATCTCCGCAGGCGCGGGTGCGCGGTATGCCGATGTCGCCCGCACCGTGTCAGATCAGGGATTGGCGCTGCGGTGCCTGCCCAATAGCCCCCGCGCCGCGGTGGGCGGCATCGCCGCCACGGGCAGCAACGGGGGAAGGCGGATCGGCGAGGTGGTACTCGGGGGCGAAGCCGTCCTGGCGGACGGCACGCTGGTTCGCTTCGTCGCCGACGATGACGAGCGAGCATTCTGGACCGCCGGGCGATTTCCGATGGTGCATAAGTTCCATGGGGTTCCGAGGGACCCCGCGGTGCTCCGGCGAATGATCCGCGATGCCGACGTCCTTCCCGCGAGTCTGTTCGTCGGTTCCGAGGGAACCACCGGCATACTCACCAGAGTGGATCTGGAGCTCGAGCGGCCCGGACGCCATGCCCTCACTGCAGCCGTCTGGCTCCGGCACCTGGACGACGTGCCGTCGTTCGTGCAGCGCGTGCAAGAGTTCTCTTCAAGGCCGACCTATTTCGAATTGCTCACCCAGCCGGCCATCGGCCGCTACCTCACAGAGGACTTCGCGGACCTCTTCGACGGTCACGAGCAGGCCTACGTCATGGTCTCGTTCGAAGAGGATGAGGAGCCCCTGCTCACGGGCCTTGCGGGGCATCTGCGAGCAGCACTGCCGGCCGGCGGCCGCGTCCGCGTCTGCGGCCCGTATCCAAGTCACATCCCTCCACCGGAGGCGAAGCGCTTGAGCGCCCCACGGGAGGAACTCCCCCGAAGGCTCGTCAGCAAATGCAAGACCGATATGGAAGTCCTGCTGGATGCACTGCCAAGAGTGATTCCCCTGCTCGCCTCACCCCGGACCCGCGAGGGCGATCCGGTGGAGTCTATCCTATTCGGACATCTCTCAACCGGCGCGTCGGCCATTCTGCACTGGAACATCGGCGGCGTGGACCTGACGGTCGAGGAATCCGCTGCGCGCGGCTGGCGCCACCTGGAGCAAATGCTGGGCGAGGCAGCCGGAGCCGAGCCCGTCTCATCTCCCGATGCGGTCTTTACCGGGGAGCATGGGGCGGCGGGTAGGCCTTGGCTGCTCCGCGAGGTCCTGCGACGCGACGAACTGGCACGGCTGTTCCGTGTGAAGCGCGCCGTGGATCCCCGCGGCGTCGTCAATCCCGCCAAGTTGTTTCTTCCCACCCGAACGGCCAGGACGATACGGGGCCGCGCCCTCGCCGGCGCTCCGGTCGGGCCTTTGGCCGGCGTGGGAGCAATCGTAAGCCGGTGCACGAGGTGCAATGCCTGTCAGAACTGCCTGGTCATGGAGAGCCAGATCGCCGTTCGCGCCCGGCGATCGCCGCGTTCGCGCGGATCACTGATCAGCGGCAAGCGGGGTCTCCTCTATCTGCTCGAGCTCCTCGCATCGTCGGATGTACCCGACGATGAACGACCA
>JALOPK010000430.1 GCA_025453925.1 Candidatus Eiseniibacteriota bacterium
AAACGGCCACTTCAATGCCGACTGGCGATGAACCATGGCCCGGAACTGCGCCAGCGTCACGGGAGCGGGGCCGACATAATGGCTGGTGTCCATGTACTCTTGTGCTCGCACAAGCCCGAGGTCTGTTAGGATGTAGCGAAACATTATCCCGACGCTGTCCGCGGGCCCTTTGATCTCGCAGTACTTCTCTTTGCAAAGACTCGTCAGAATGTGCTTGGCAATAGAATACGGCAGCGCCAACTGCTGGCCGAGCGACGCCTCTGTGAGCTCACCCATCGTGTACAGCGCCTTGACGACCAGCCGCGTTAAAAGAGCTTTGGAGAGCCCGGTTTCTCCAATGGTGGAGGGGTCCGGGGGGAATTCAGGATGAGGGATTGACCTGGGCTGATCGGCGCCATTTTCGGTCAAGGGCTCTTCTGGAGTGTCCGTCATCTTCGAGTTCCCTACCTTTCGCGGCGCAACCCTGGTGTCGTGCGTTCGGACAGAGACACCCTACCAAGGGAGAGTTCGAAAAAATCGAAAATCTTCTCTCACAAGCCAGACCCACCTGTCAAGACAAACCCAGACTGGCAAAGCGCGTCCAGAAACGTACGAACGTCCTGCTCGTGGCCGGCTTGTGGTAAGGTATGTGCAACCGTTCGTCGTGTCTGCGCGATCTGCGGGGTGCGCCTTCGGCGCGAACAGAGTTTCGCCTTCTTCGAGCGGCGACGACCCATACTCAGCGTACGTGCACGGGTGATGGAACGAGGGAAAGCCATGAGTCCGACCATCATCTGCCCCCACTGTGGCGTCTCGAATATCGTGGCGGAAGGGCAGGTTGGGGCCGCCGAGGGGAATGTCTGCGAGTCCTGCCGGGGGTACCTACGGGACCGACCGGACCCCGCCCGCCCGACCACCGTCCTCTGCATCGATGACGACCCGCTCGTGCTCCACTTCTACCGCGACTTCCTCGACCGGCGCGGCTACCGGACTCTCACCGTCACCGACGGCCTCGCGGGCCTCGCGCTTGCCAAGCGGGAGCTTCCCGACGTGATCCTCCTCGACGTGATGCTCCGGGGCCTGAGCGGGTTCGACATCTGCCGGAAACTCCGCGCCGAGCCCGCGCTGCATACGACCCCGATCATCCTTCTGACAGTCTGGGACCATTCCAGTGTGGCGAACACCGGACGTGCGGCAGGGGCGACCCTCACACTCCGCAAGCCCGCCGATCCCGAGGTCATCCTCACCAACATAGAGCAAGTGTTGGGCCACCAGAATGGCTCACCCCTGCTGTGAACATAAAGCAGGCTGCGGTGTCGGCACTTCGGCGTTTCGTCGATCACCTCATCACGATAGCGACCATGAAATCGCTTGTTGGTCGGGTGTGGAGGCCGCGGCCATTGAGGACACCCGGAGATGTCACCGCCTGGAAGTACACGTCGAGAGGAACTGGTATCGATGTCGCCGCAAAGGAATAGCGCCCCGGCTGTTAACCGCACGCACTGGCTGATGAGAGGGCGGCGACCAGGGTCCTCGCGAAACATGCGGACCCGACCCGTCGTTTGCAGAACAGAACAAGGCGCATGCGGTGGTGGAGATACCCGACTGCCGGCGTGCACCATGGCACGCCGTCCCGCGGCACCGTCTCGGGGATTAGCCAGGCCACTTCGCCGTCAACTGGCGGTGGGTACGTATAGCAAGCGGCTCCCGATGTGGAACAGAGTCGCGGTGAGAGAAAGTGGGATGAGTGGCGGTTGGTTTCCCTGGAAGCCAACCGCCTGGCCGCAAACGGTAGCAGCGGGGTAGCAAACCCGCTTTGGGGGCCAGAAAAAGCACACGACGGGAACTCGGGAGTGCCCGTCATTGCCTTTGCTTCGGATGGTGGGCCGCGCAGGACTCGAACCTGCGGCCCGCCGATTAGGAGTCCCATCCAAAAGACAACAGAGGACAACGCAGCGGAGTTATCCAGGCGAGATTCACACGCTTAGATTGTGCGGTTTGTCGGCTTGGTATGGCGTAGTTCGGCGCGTTTGGTGGCAGGGATGGTAGCAACGTTTCAATTAACAAACCATGTATCCCGTGTAGCGGCTGACTCGAAATCAAGTCGCCAGTGAGCGTTGCATATTTTCGAGTGCTCAGCGTTATCTTGAGGCTGCGATCGTGCGTGCAACTGTGCTCTGGCGATTTCACTTGACGTCCGGAACCGGTACGGCACATTGGGGCCTATCCTTCGGCCATCAGGATCCGCAGCAACGGGTCGGAGAAGGGCGGTACGACCAGGCAGGAGGAACACCGCGCGGGATGCCTCACGAAGCATCGAGCGGTGATCCAGAGAGACGAGATGACTTCCAATACCTGGGCAACGACTGTTGGGCGTGCCGTTAGCACGTCATTGTTCGAGGCGGCCCTTTCTAGAGCCACCGTCCAACCAGACAGTAAAGCTTACGCCTTCCTCAAAGACGGCCTCAGCGTCCAAGAGTCTTTGACGTACGGACAACTGCACCGCGAGGCGTGCGCGATCGCAGGATTCCTCCAAAGTCGTATGAAGGCGGGGGCTCGCGTCCTCCTGTTGTATCCGCCGGGTCTCGACTTCGTGCGCGCTTTTTGGGGGTGCCTCTATGCCGGCGTCTTGGCTGTACCTGCACCACCCCTTGACGTGCTGCGGGTCAGGACATCCCTGCCTCGATTGCAGGCTATCGTCAACGATGCAGGGGCGGCCTGCATCTTCACGACGCCCCAAACCATCACCAGCACCGATGTAGCTCATCAGATCAGGCCCGAGAAGGATGGCCTTCTGTGGATTTCCCTCGACGAGATCGGCGAGGACTGGGGTGATAGGTGGACACCGCCCAACACCTCGCCGGATCACGTGGCATATCTCCAATACACCTCCGGCTCGACGTCAGCGCCGAAGGGCGTCATGGTGACCCACGGAAACGTCATCCACCATGCCGAATGCATCACCCGATTCGGCTGCTACGGTCCCGACTCGATCGTTCTCTCCTGGATGCCGCATTTTCACGACTACGGACTCGTCCAG